>JBGZSM010000086.1:0-9190 GCA_041853585.1 Filifactoraceae bacterium | reverse complement strand
CAAGGCAAAGGCAAAGGCAAAGGCAAAGGCAAAGGCAAAGGCAAAGGCAAAGGCAAAGGCAAAGGCAAAGGCAAAGGCAAAGGCAAAGGCAAAGGCAAAGGCAAAGGCAAAGGCAAAGGCAAAGGAGGTTGAGATGAAAAATAAAATTATTGTGATACTGGCAATGTTGTGCTTGCTCACATCTTGTACTCCGGGAGGTGTCGGAAATGAAAAAAGCTCAAACTACATTTTTTACAAAAAGAATGGTGAGATTTTTTATACTGCGCTCGAAAAAGTAGAGCCGAAGCAGCTGACCGAAAAGTTTTCATCCGACGGCAGCGGAGCGTGGAACTATAAGAGATGGTATGAGCCGAAAGCGGTCGGAAATCTAGCCTATTTTGTAGATTACGGAATCGAAAAGCAGGAAGATGTACAGGACCTCTATACTGAAGGCTTGAATCTCTACTGTCGTCAGCTAAATCAAGCGGGTGCGAAAAATGTTCTGATTGATAAGGACATTGCGGACTACCTCATCAGTGGAGAAAATGTGCTTTACGACAAGATCTCGGGAGAGCTTCACCAATGGAAAGTCGGTGGGGTCAACGAGATGGTTGCGGACAATCTCAAAACCGAATATCGACCGGAATACAAAATGTCTAAAGACGGCAAGAGCTTCGTATATCTGACAAAAGAGGGCAATTTGTATTTGAGAGACTCCGGCAAAGATGAATTTGTCGACTCCAATGTGGATATTATTGAATCGATGAACGACAATGCTTCTGTGCTGCTTTATATCAAGAAAGATAAGGATGCAGATATTATGTATTGCAAGCAAAGCGGGAAAGCAATCGAGCGATTGGGAGAAATCATGGGCATGTCCTATCGCGCCGAAGCCTATTTCGACAAGTATCGAGTCGCCGTCGAGAAAAGTGTTCCGCTTGCGGATTTGGTTGAAAACGACCTTGAAGCGAGCCATCCTCTGCTTAAAGATTGGAATGAGCTCAGTAAAAAAAGAGCTTTTAACTTTTACAATATTTACTATATCGGAGAGAACAGCTTGGAGAAACTCGACGGAGAATATTTTATGTGGGAAGGATTCAATGAGCCGGAAGATTGGGGACAGATGAGCCTTCGAAAAATCACGGAAAAAGAATTCGCAAAACCGAAGCTTTCGGAATTTCAAAAATCGGAAGATGTGTTGGATGCAATTTATTTAGGAATGTTTGACAACAGCGAGCTCTTCTTCCCGGTAAACGAGAAAAGTATCAGAATTCAAGAAGGCGACTCGGATATGTTCAGCAATCCAAAGGGAACAAAACTGTATTTTTCTCGCAATGTCAAAGAGGGTCGAGGCGATTTGTATATGTGCGATATTTCTCAAAAAGAAGCAGGCGAGCCGAAAAAAATACTTGAAAATGTCAGCGCTCTCAGCGTGCTTTTTGTAAAGGAAGGCAATGTGTGGGCTTATTTGGACAGGGAAGAAAACAGCGATGAGACTCTCTATGTGGACGGCAAAAAAACAGACGAAGGGATTGAGTCTTATACCGCTGATTACGACAAAGAAAATCAAGCCATCTATTATGAAGTGCCGGACAAGGAGGATGGGCCGATTACCGAGCTGAAAGTTTATCGAGACGGGGCAGTCAAGAGCATCAGTAAAAATTGCTATCACAAAATATTGACCGAGACCGGCAAGATAATTTACTTGGCGGATTGGGATCAGGTGAGTGAAAAAGGGAAGCTGTATTACTTCGATGGAGCGCAAAGCATTTTGCTTGATGAAAATGTGGAGCAAATATTCAGCGACTATATGCAATATGGTCAAGTTCGAGAATAAGAATGAATAGGAAAAATTTAGAAAAACGGAGCTGATTTGGCAAGTCCATTCTCGGCTTCGTTTTGATTTTTGTGATGATTTTTCGAAAAGTCCTTCGGTTTTTTGTATAAAAGGGACAAAAAGTCCTTCGAATTCTTGTGCTAAGTGGCGGAAAAGTCGTTCGAATTTTTGTTATTCAAGGGCAAATTATAATATCCTATTTGATGTCGATATAGTAAAAAAGAAAGGGGATTTAAAATGGCAATTCCGGATAATATCACGAAACAACATATCCTTGAGGCAATCGATTATATCGACAAGAACGGTGTTCCGCCGCATAATCAAAGTATGACCTACAATTTAATTATAGGAGAGGGCAAAAAGTACCCGCCAAAATATGTAATATCGATAGCGAATCATCTGGTGAATGGAACGGAGATTTCTGTAGACTCCTTTAATTCAATAGGAGCTATAAGTTTGCTTGAAAAATTGGGATTTGTTATCGAGAACAATCAGAAAAAGTACAGCTTAGTTATCACAGCGGACAAAGTCACTTCGACAGACGAAAATTTTACAATGGATAATCTTATTTCGGGGAATGACTATAAACCGCTGGATACTTATTATAACAGCAGTAAGGACGAGGTCATTCGTCGAAAGCATAATAAAGGCGAGAAGAAAATATCGAATCAGACGATGCCGCGACTGGCTTGTCAGATATTTGAGAAGTCGATTGCTTCGCTGTCGGTTGAAGAAAAGGAAAACTTTCCAATCTGTCAATATACTCCCGATTCGGAGATGTTGCGAGGAATTTACAACAATGAAAATGCTTTTAGAGAACAGCGAAATTCTTTAGAGTATGTTGTGTATCCATACGGTGAAGGAAGAAAGTTTGTATTTTATTGTTGGAATCTATTTTCAACCATTCATTTTGTCCAAGAGTGTTTGAGACGCTTCGGAGAAGAAGGCGATGAATTTGTTCTGACCTATCGTGAAAAAGATAAGAAAGAAGATGCTCAACCGCAAGAAAATACCTTGTTGGAGAACCTGCCTAAAGAGTATGCCAATCCATATTCCAAGATATTGTTGGATTCGCGAAATATTATTTTCCGAGGTGCTCCGGGGACGGGAAAAACATATTTGGCAAAAGAGGTTGCCGCGGATATCATCAGCAATGGATATTTTTCGGATTATCATTTGTTGGATGAGCGTCAGAAGAGTCAGATTGAATTCGTACAATTCCACCCGGGATATGACTATACCGACTTTGTTGAAGGCTTGCGACCGAAAATCAACAGCGACGGCTCTATGGGTTTTGTACTTCAGGACGGGCTGTTCAAAAAGTTTGTCGCAAGAGCAAGGAAAAATTTTGAGGACTCGCAAAAATCAGTACAGGATATTGAGCAGGAAGCATCCGCGGATATCATGCTTTCAGAGTATTTATCCAATATTTCTTTTGAAGAAGATGCGCTTGAGACTTTGAATGGAACAAAATTTTATATTACTGATTTAGATGAGAAATACATTTATATTCAAATACCGGAAAATAAAATATCAAACCAACTCAAGCTAAAACTCGATGAATTAAAAGCAATGCTTGAATCACAACTAGAGTTTAACCAAGTGAAAGATGTGACTTCGTTTTTCAATAAAACAAATGCAACGCAGCATTACTCATACCAATTAGCAATTTTTAATGCTATACAAGAAAAGAAAACTTCCATACCGAGGCCGGTGGTGCAAAAAGAAGAATTGAAGCCTTTCATTTTTATTATCGATGAGATAAACCGAGGCGAAATTTCCAAGATATTCGGTGAGCTGTTTTTCTCCATCGACCCGGGATATCGCGGATTGAAGGGTCAAGTGTCAACGCAATATGCGAATCTGCATGAGAACTCGGAAGAAAAATTCTATATTCCCGAGAATGTATATATCATCGGAACGATGAATGATATCGACCGCTCCGTAGATAGTTTTGATTTTGCAATGCGTCGCCGATTCCGATTCATTGAAATTAAAGCCGATGAGCGATTGGAGATGCTGGAGTCTCTCGGAGAGCAAAAAGAAGATGCCATCCGAAGAATGACGGCGCTGAACAATGCTATCTCCGCGGTTGAAGAACTCAACGAGAATTACCACATCGGCGCATCCTACTTTTTGAAATTAAAAGATATTACTATCGAAGAAGTTTGGAAAGACTATCTTTGTCCGCTTCTTCAAGACTATGTTCGAGGGATGTATGACGAAAAAGGCATCATGGAAAAATTTGCAAAGACTTTTTTTGATTTTTGGGATACGGATTTGGGAGAGCTGAATGATGGAAATCAAGCTGAAAGATAATGCCTGGGTACAAAAAAGCGAGCTGGCAGGCATGTCGTCCTTAGTTCAAAAGATTGCCGACAAAACATTGGAGCAACTTTCGGCTGAAGGAATATTTCTTGTGCCGGAGCTGATAAAGGAAGCGAAGGATATCACAAAAGACCAAATGATTTTGCAAAGTCTGAATGAAAAATATCGCACCGGCAATGTCATGGGATTTTTAGGCTATGGAAAACAGCATTTGGTTATCCAATCGAGATTTTCTTCCGACAAACAGGATTATTTTTTCCAATATCTGCTCGAAGTTGTTTTGGACTATCCGAATGTGCTGAATTTGACCTCGACTATGAATCAGGAGAATCGGTTATTCAATATGCTTTTGTTTTTGTTCCCTCAATATCTGAAAAATGCGATGCGCAAAGGGGCATTCAAAACCTATATTCGCAAGAGCTACAATGATTCCGATATTAAAGGAACAATAGATATTGCAAGGCATATCCGAGAAAATACGCCTTTTATCGGGAAGATCGCATATCATCGGCGAGAGTTTTCCTACGACAATCATCTGATGCAGCTCATTCGGCATACCGTTGAGTTCATAAAAACCAAGGCTTATGGAAAAGTTTTGCTGGGCATGATGAAAGAAGAAATCTCCGATGTGGTGGAAGCGACTTCGAATTATGAATATTATAAGCGAAGAAAGGTGATAGCCGAGAACAAAAAGAATCCGATTCGCCATGCCTATTTTTGGGAGTATCGGGAGCTTCAGCGACTGTGCCTGATGATTTTACAATATGAGAAACACCAATTCGGCTCCGGAACGAGAGAAATATACGGCATTTTATTCGATGGGGCTTGGCTTTGGGAAGAATATGTAAATCGCTTGATTGGAAACTGGTTTTATCATCCGATGAACAAAGGCGGCTCAGGTGCTCAGCGTTTGTTTGCCAAGAATATCGGTTTGATTTATCCGGATTTTATCAGTCGCGCTGCGGTCAATCGAATCATTGCGGATGCCAAGTACAAACCGATGGACAATATCGGGAATTCGGATTATCTTCAAGTGTTGGCATATATGTTGCGCTTTGATGCAAAAAGAGGATTTTATCTTTACCCTGAAAATCGGGAAAAGGAAATTTTGGAATTAAAATTGAACCGCGGCTCGACCTATGAAAAAAATGTGGAGGTGCGTGATGATATCGCTGTCGTAAAATTCGGCTTGCAGATTCCTCAAAATGCCAAGGACTATGATTGCTTCAGAAGTCAAATGGCGGACAGCGAGCGAAGATTTACAGAGCGACTTACCGAGTATTTCTAAACGACTGGGAAATTTTGTGCTGCAAGATTTGTATTGCCGAGTTGTTGAAAAAATTTCAAGTTCGTAAAACAAAAAATGGCTACTCTGAACTGACTCCAATCGTTAGATTATTGGTCTAACTTTTTGGGATCGGTTCAGAGTTGGCCATTTTTTAGGGGCTTTTGCAAGCTCTTTTAATTTTATCTTAAAACTTATTTTGCGACGGTCAGCAGCATTTCGCGAATCATTTTTACCGCAGTGACCGTAGATACGCCGCTGTGGTCATAATGCGGAGAGAGCTCGTTGACATCCATCGCGACGACATTGAGTCGATCGAAAGTATGAATGGCTTTAATCAAATCTACCGTTGAGATTCCGCAAGGCTCCGGCGTTCCGGTTCCCGGGAAATAAGCCGGGTCGAGCACATCGAGGTCAATCGTGATATAGACCGGTCGATTGCCGATGGCTTGAATGTATTCTTCAAGCGCTCCGAGATGATATTTGCATTGATGCGTATGCTTTTGTGCAAAGAGGTCTTCGTCCTTCGTCATCGAGCGAATGCCGAGCTGAAAAATTCGTCCGTCGCCCAACATATCATGACAACGACGCAGAACGGATGCATGAGAAAGCCTTTCGCCCATATAATCTTCGCGCAAATCCGCATGCGCATCAAAGTGTAAAATGCACAAATCCGGATATTTTTCAAAAGTCGCTTCCGCCATTCCGAGTGTTACCAGATGCTCGCCGCCAATCATAAAAGGAATTTTGTCGGCTGCCAAAATTTCGGCGGTTCTTTCGCGAATCATATCAAGCGCGCGTCTCGGATTGCCAAAAGGCAATTCCAAATCACCGCTGTCGCAAACGGCGATGTCTTCCAACTCTCTTTGACAATATGGAGAATAGCTTTCGACACCGAAACTTTCTTTTCGGATTTCCACCGATGCGAAACGAGTTCCCGGTCGATAGCTGACCGTTCCGTCAAAAGGGGCACCGAATAAAACGATGCTTGCATCTTCAAATTCACTTTCGCAAGCCATAAAAGGCGGATTTACTTTTTGCATATTATTCCTTTCGTGAGATTCAAAATTATTTTTCTTTTGCTTCGTCAAGCATGTCGATAACATAGTTCGGTAACGCAAAACAACCGATATGAAGAGCGGTGTTGTAATATTTCGTTTTGATTCCGAGGCTGTTCCATGCGTCTGCGTTCAAATCGGTAATCGGGTCATATTTTTTACTTGCAAATCCGAAGAGCCAATGTCCTGACGGATAGGTCGGAATATGTGCCTGATACACTTTGGCAATCGGGAAAAATTCCGTAATTCGTTTATGCGCTCTTTGCATCGACTTGGCATAACTTGCATAGTATGGACTTTCGTGCTGATTCACCAAAATGCCGTCCGCTGTCAGCGCTTTGTAGCAATTGCCGTAGAATTCTTTTGTAAAAAGTCCTTCTCCCGGTCCAAATGGGTCGGTGCTGTCCACGATAATCAAATCATATTCATTTTCTTTGTTGCGCACAAACTTAAGACCGTCTTCATAAAAAATTTGAACGCGATCGTCCTTAAAGCCGACGGAAGTGTGCGGGAAATATTCCAAGCAAACATCGACGACCAATTTGTCGATTTCCACTACATCGATTTTTTCAATATTTTTGTATCTTGTCAACTCGCGAACCGTTCCACCGTCACCGGCGCCGATTACCAAAACTTTTTTGATATTCGGATTGGTCGCCATCGGCACATGCACAATCATATCGTGATAGATAAATTCATCTTTTTCTGTCACCATCACCAGACCGTCGAGCGTAAAAAAGCGACCGAACTCGTTGGATTCAAACACATCGATTGTTTGAAATTCACTCTTGTCCGCTAAAAGCTGTTTTTGTATTCTGATGGAGAATTTTACATCCTCCGTATGCATTTCACTGTACCAAAGTTCCATAGTAACCTCCTAATTTGCGGATTCCTCAATGCTTTTTCATTCGCCGAAAGAAAATCCGTCTATTCTTCCACCACAAAAATATTTTCCATCGCCATATCTTTGGTGCCCGTCATTTTGCAACCTTTCGCTTTGGCAAATTGAATATATTCCAAAATTTCATCAGTAATCTGCTCGCCGGGTGCCAAAATCGGAATTCCCGGAGGATATGCCATCACGAATTCGGCGGAAATTTTGCCTCCGCTTTTTGTTAGCGGCACAGAATAAGATTTTGAATAAAACGCATCCTGAGGACTCATCTGAACGATGGGGTCGATGTATTCGTGATCCAAAATGCTGATAGGATTTCCACTTTTGAGTCTTTTGATTTCGGATAGCGAGCCAATCAGTCGTTCGAGTTCCAAATCCCGATCGCCCACCGAAACGATGGCGAGGACATTGCCGATATCGCCGAACTCGATTTGAATTCCGTATTCGTCGCGCAAAATATCATATACTTCGATTCCCGCCAAACCAAGTGAACGCGTATGGACGCTGAGCTTGGTGGAATCAAAATCGTAAACCGTATCCTTGTTGATGAGCTCTTTGCCGAAAGCGCGATAACCGCCGATGGCATTGATTTCTTCTCTCGCGTAATTGGTCATCGCCAGCACCTTGTCAAAAATGCTCTGTCCGTTCAGCGCAAGATTGGAGCGCGCGATGTCCAGCGATGCCATCAACAGATAAGAACCGCTTGTCGTTTGGCTCAGGTTGATGATTTGCCGCGGATAAGCATCGTCCATGTCTTTTCCAATCAACAAAAAAGAGCTTTGTGTAAGAGAGCCGCCGGTCTTGTGCATGCTGACGGCTGCCATATCGGCTCCTGCTTGCATTGCCGACATCGGCAGATTGTCATTGAAATAAAAATGTGCGCCATGCGCTTCATCCGCCAATACCAACATGCCCGCCTCATGAGCAAGTTTTACAATCTCCTGCAAATGACTGCAGATTCCGTAGTAAGTCGGATTGTTGACAAAAATCGCTTTGGCGTCGGGATGTTGCCGAATCGCATTTTTGACATCGGCAATCGACATTCCGAGACTAATGCCGAGCTCCTTATCCACGCCCGGATTGACATAGACGGGAATCGCACCGTTGATGACGAGCGCGTTGATTGCACTTTTGTGCACATTGCGGGGCATAATTATTTTTTCGCCGCGTTTCGTGGCGCTCATAATCATCGCCTGAACGGATGAGGTCGTTCCGCCAATCATAAAGAAGGCGGCTTTTGCACCGAAGGCCTCCGCCGCAAGTTTTTCGGCATCGGCGATAATCCCGGTCGGATGAGTGAGATTGTCGAGCGGTTTGCTGGAATTGTAATCCATGGCGATCGTCTGTGCACCGAAAATTTCGGTCAATGCCTTGTGACCTTTGCCCTGTTTGTGACCGGGAACATCAAAGGAAACGATGCGCTCGTTTTTATAGGCGCGCAAGGCTTCGACAATCGGCATCCGCTCCTGATTAGTAAATATTCGTTCCACTGTAAATTTCAATCATTTCCTTTCGCAGATTATTGGTGATTTCCAGCCTTTGCTTCGGCGAAAATTCCAATGGATCCTTGTTGAAGAGATAATCTCCCAAATCCACTTCCTTAATCAACATCTTCGTGTGGAAAATATTGGACTGATAAACATTCACATCCTGCGCATCGTAGCGCTCAAGCGTGTCATTGTCGATATAGTCTTGAATGGATGTGATTTTGTGGTCGATGAAAACCTTGCGTCCGTCTTCTTCTCTGGTGAAGCCGCGCACTTTGTAATCCATCGTGATGATATCGGAATCGAAACAGCTGATCAGAT
>JBGZSM010000085.1:0-19093 GCA_041853585.1 Filifactoraceae bacterium | reverse complement strand
TTTGTATGGGATGATGTTAAAATTGAAATTCCGGCAGACAAGTTGGACAAGCTCAAAGCCTATGACAAAAAAGAAGTGGTGATGGGCATTCGACCGGAGAATATTCACAAGTCACAGGAGAATGCGCCAAGCAGCTTTTTATACGATGTGGAAGTCAGCGAGCTGTTGGGACATGAAAGTATTTTGCACGGAACTGTCGGCTCACAGCGCTTGATTGCTAAAGTGGGCGTGAATGAAACCGTGGCTTCACACACCAAAGTCGCTTTCCATTTGGAAACGGACAAGATGTATTTCTTTGATAAAGACTCGCAGGAGCGAATAGTTTAGGTTTCGGCTTCAATGAAGTTGACATATAAAAATAGTAGGAGGAAAAATATGAAAAGACTTATCAGTATTCTTGCAGTAGGCGCTATTTCTTTGGGGCTGATGGCAGGCTGCACTAAGCAAGAAGAAACCGGCACAACTCAGCCGACCACCCCTGAAAAAAATCAAACAGAAATGACCGGATTGGACGCATACACGCCTGAAAATCCGATTACAATCACATTCTGGAACTTCCCGAACTTTACCGGGGACTCCGAATTTGACTCGAAAGGTTATGATGCTGCACTAATCAAAGCTTTTGAAGAAAAGCATCCGAATGTTAAAGTAGAATATCAGGCAATCGAGTTCAGCGACGGACCGGCAAAATTGGAGACGGCGATTCAATCGCAAACCAATCCGGATGTTGTATATGACGCTCCGGGTCGAGTAATTGACTGGGCAAGCAAAGGATACTTGGTTGATCTTGAAGATATCGTACCGAAATCCGAGTTGATTCCGGCAGCGGTTACAGCAAGTAGCTTCGACGGAAAAATTTATCTTTATCCGCAAGGTGTTGCTCCGTTTATGATGGGCTTCAACAAAGGAATGCTTGAAGAGTTGGGCATCGCGGATATGCTTCCGCTTGATAAAGAGCACAGAGCGTGGACCGTGGAAGAATTCCAAGCATTGCTTGAGGCGATCAAAGAGAAGAAACCTGAGGTTGCACCGGTAATTCTTTATGCAAAATCACAAGCGGGCGACCAAGGTCCAAGAGCGTTTGTTTCCAATCTATACGGTTCTTGGATTACAGACGATGCGGTAACAAAATACACCATCAACGATGAAAACGGTGTGAAATCCATGGAGTGGATCAAGATGGCTTATGACAAAGGTCTGCTTGGAAAAGGTATCGCATTGGATGCGGGAGCGGCAATCGAAGAATTCGGTAACCAAACTGCAGCGGGAACCATTTTGTATCCGGTAAACAAATACAAAGAATTTACAAAAGACGGTAAGATGAAATCCGTATTGGTTCCATTCCCGAACAACTCCGGAAAAACCGAGTTGGAATACTTGGTAGCGGGACCGGCAATCTTTGACAACAATGACGAAGACCGTGTGAAAGCATCCAAACTGTTCGTTGACTTTATGATTAACGATGAGCAATGGGGCGAGAGAACGCTGAAAGCGACAGGAAACTTCTCCGCTAAAACCGGCGTAACCGGACTATATGATGATGAAGAATTAAAATTCGCTGAAACAATGAGCCAATTCTATGGCCCATACTACAACACAATTCCGGGATTCATTCAAATGAGACAACTTTGGTTCCCGATGGTACAAGGTGTACTCAACGGTGATGTTCAACCAAAACCGGCATTGGATGAGTTTGTAGAAGCGGCAAATAAAACGATTGAAGATGCAAAGTAAGATAATTGACTGAGAAAGGGAATTCCCTTTCTCGGTTTTAAGGGAAGGAAGGCAAATGGAGAATTTAGCAAAGAACTCGGAACATCTTAGGAAAAAGCGCAAAATGAAAGAAACTTTGGTAGGTTACTTATTCTTGCTACCTTCCCTTAGTTTTTTCTGTACCTTCGTTCTCTATCCGATGATGAAGGGAGTATATCTTTCTTTCTTCCGTTTTCGAGGAAGAAATCAGGATTTTGTAGGTTTGCGGCATTATGCGAGCCTATTTGACAACAAGGTTTTTCTCAAGTCATTGGCAAACACGACTTTTATTACTGCGGTGGCGGTGCCCATCGTAATCGTCTTCGCACTTTTTGTTGCAGTCAATATCTACAACAAGAATGCAAAAGTGCGCTCATTCTTTCGCGGCGTTTTCTATCTACCGGCGATTTCATCCGTTGTATCGGTAACGGTGGTGTGGGCGTGGATTTATCATCCGCAATACGGAATTTTGAACTATGTGCTCAAATCCGCAAACATCATTTCGAGCAATGTGGATTGGCTCGGCGGAAATGCAACCGCAATCTATGCCATCATTGCGATTTTGATTACGACTTCGGTGGGGCAGCCCATCATTCTGTATGTTGCCGCATTGGGCAATGTGCCGAAGGATTATATTGAAGCGGCGACGATTGACGGTGCAAACAATTGGACGATTTTCAGAAAGATTATCTGGCCGCAGATTTTGCCGACGACTTTGTATATTGTGGTGGTTACAACCATCAACAGCTTTCAAATTTTCGCACTCATTCAGCTGTTGACGGCGGGAGGACCGAATTACGGAACATCAACGGTGATGTACTTGGTATATCAGACCGCGATTCAGGAAGGACGATTCGGAATTTCATCCGCAATGGGTGTGATACTTGCGATAATTATCGCAATGATTTCATTGGTACAGTTTAAATTTTTATCCAAGGATATTGATTAGGAGGGAGTATGCAAAAAAAGAAAATCTCTGTTTTCTCAGTGGTTTCAATGATAATACTGATTGCATTGACGATATTTTTTATATTCCCGTTCTACTGGATAGTGACCGGCTCGTTCAAATTGCAATCCGTTGCAGTACAGGTTCCGCCGGAATGGTTTCCAATCAATCCGACCTTGGAGAACTTTGATAAATTGTTAGTACCGCTTACGGCAAGATGGTTTTTCAACTCCGTGTTCATTTCGTCTATGACGACCATCTTGGTATGTACGACCGCATCGCTTGCGGGTTATGCGTTGGCGAAAAAGAAATTTATCGGTGCAAAGCTGATTTTCATTCTATTTGTCGGAGCGATGGCGTTGCCGAAACAGGTTATTTTGATTCCGCTGCTCAAATTCATTACCGAGCTCGGATTGATGGATACCTATCGCGCGCTCATTTTGCCGGCGGTGGGATGGCCATTCGGCGTATTCCTGATGCGTCAGTTTACGACCTCGGTACCGAAGGAATTGCTCGAATCCGCAAAAATTGACGGATGCGGTGAGCTTAAAACCTTCACGAGCATCGTACTTCCAATTGTCAAACCGGGAATTGGAGCACTCGCGATATTCACTTTTATATCCAGTTGGAACGATTATTTTTCACAGCTTGTGTTTACAAATTCGGAAACGATGAAAACTTTGCCGCTCGGCTTGTCGGCGCTTGCACAAAGTGCTGAATTTACAACCAACTACGGCTTGCTGATGGCGGGCGCGCTCTTGGCATCCCTGCCGATGATCGTGGTATTTTTAAGTTTCCAAAGCTACTTTACGCAGGGTGTAACGATGGGAGCGGTAAAAGGTTAATGATAATTTTAGCTTGGCTTTACTACAGTTGGTACTATATTTTGCTCAGCGTTTTGGTCACCTTGATGCTCAATCGCCTGTTCAAAAAGTTGTGGTTGCCGCCACTTCTCATCAATGCAATCGCCGTTTTGCTTTTGCTTTATATGACCAAGTCGGGTTTGCTCAATCAGGAAGCGGCGAGCTATGCGATGTATTTCAACTATGTACCGGTGGTGCTGAGCAGTATCATCACGAATATCGTCATCTATTTTAGACAGAAAAATTCAAGACACAAAGATTAACACAAAGGGGAAATATGAGTAAAGTTGAAAAGATAAAGGGCGCGTTGGTAGTTTCGTGTCAGGCACTTGAGCATGAGCCCCTTCACTCCTCGTTCATCATGGGGAGAATGGCACTTGCTGCAGAAGAAGGAGGTGCAAAAGGGATTCGGGCGAATACGGTGGAAGATATTGCTGAAATCAGAAAGAATACCGACCTGCCAATCATCGGAATCATTAAGAAAAATTATGAGGATTCCGATGTCTATATCACACCGACGATGAAAGAGGTGGACGCTTTGGTAGAGGCGGGCGTCGAAATCATCGCGATGCATGCGACCGACGAAAAGAGACCGGGGGGAATCGGTCTTGAGGAATTCTTTCGGGAAGTGAAGCAAAAATATCCGAACCAGCTTTTTATGGCGGATTGCTCAACCGTGGAAGAAGCGCTTTTAGCGGAAAAATTGGGATTCGACTTTTTAGGAACGACCTTGGTAGGCTATACGAAGCAGAGCAAAGGCTTGCATATCGAAGAAAATGATTTTGAAATCATTCGCGAATTGCTTGCTAAAGCAAAAAAACCGATTATCGCAGAAGGCAATATCGATACACCCGAAAAAGTAAAAAGGGTACTTGACCTCGGCTGTTACAGCGTGGTCGTCGGTTCATCCATTACCAGACCGCAACTGATAACGCAAAAATTTGTAAATGCAATCAACGAATAGGAGATACGATGAGCAGCGAATTAAAAGGATTGTATTCTGCCCTTTTGGTTTCTTTCAACGAGGACGGAAGCATCAATGAGCAAGGCACAAGACAGATTGTGCGACACAATATTGATAAAATGAAAATTGACGGTTTGTATGTCGGAGGAAGTACGGGTGAAAACTTCATGCTCAGCACCGAAGAGAAAAAACAAATCTTCAAAATTGCGATGGAAGAGTCCGCGCACAAAATCAAATTGATTGCGCAGGTCGGCTCCCTCAATATCTATGAATCCATCGAGTTGGCGAAATATGCCACGGAACTTGGTTATGATGCGATTTCTGCGGTGACACCTTTTTACTACAAATTCAGTTTTGCAGAAATCAAAAATTATTATAACAGCATTTTGGAGCATGTCGATAATCGCATGATTATCTATTCCATCCCGGTACTTACCGGCGTGAATATGGATATTGCACAATTTGCGGAGCTGTTTGAAAACAAGAAAATTGTCGGAGTAAAATTTACCGCGGGCGACTTTTTCCTGTTGGAGCGCATGAGAAAAGCCTTCCCGGAAAAACTGATTTTCGCAGGATTTGACGAAATGATGTTGCCGGCGGCGCTAATCGGCATCGACGGAGCAATCGGTTCGACATTCAATGTCAACGGCATTCGCGCAAGATTGATTATGGAAAATCTTGAAAAAGGCAATATTGCAGAAGCAAGAAAGCACCAAAATGTTACCAATGATTTGATTCAGGCAATTTTAAGCAACGGGCTCTACCCGACGCTGAAAACCATTCTTGCCGTTCAGGGAGTCGATGCGGGATACAACAGACAACCGATGGCGAGCGCAACGAGTGAGCAAAAAGAAATGGCAAAAGAAATTTACCAAAAATATTTGGTGGATTAATCGTAGCGGAGCATCGCTTAAGTTTAGCGGTAGTTTGATGACAAACAGGCGCGCACAGGGGATGGTGCATAGCGACTGACGGAGGATTTATGAAACATTATATTGCCATCGATATTGGCGGAACAAAACTTAAGCATGGAATCATCGACGAAGAGGGGAAATTCGTCGAAAAATCCGAGACGGCATCCAATGCACACAGGGGGGCAGCTCATTTGGTTGAGCTGGTTACAGGGATATGTAAGGATTATGTGGATAAATACACAATCGATGCGGTGGGGATTTCCACGGCGGGCATGGTAGATGTGGAAAAAGGGGAAATCATCTACGCAGGCAAACAAATTCCGGATTATAAGGGGACAAACTGGAAAAAAATTATTCGCGAGCAAGTGGGGCTGGCTTGCGAAGTCGAAAATGATGTAAACTGCGCGGGACTTTCGGAAGCGATTAGGGGCGCTGCCAAAGGAGCGAACATCTGCGTATGCATTACAGTCGGGACGGGGATAGGTTCTTGTATGGTAATAAATGGCGAGGTTTTTCACGGCTCAACCGGTTCCGCTTTTGAAGTCGGTTATATGCACACGGGAAAAGATGCAATCTATCAGGATTTGGCATCTACCACCGCCTTGATCGAAAAAGTGGCGGCGCGACATAACAAATCCAAAAGCGAAATTGACGGACGCTGGATATTTGAACGAGCAAAAATGGGGGACAGCATCTGTAATGAGGAGATTGATAATCTGATGGAAAATCTTGCAATCGGAATTGCCAACATTTGCTATGTGGTGAATCCGGAAGTCGTTGTGCTGGGTGGGGGGATAATGGAGCAATCCGAGTTTTTAGCACCGCGATTGGGCAACTCGCTCAAAAAAGTAATGCTCGATGTCATTCGGGAAAAAACGAAATTTACCTTTGCGGAGAATGGGAACAACGCGGGGATGCTGGGGGCGTTTTTTCACATGCGAAGACGGATGGGCGAAATGTAAGACGAAAGACAGGTGGTTTGGGAGAACCGTCTGTCTTTTGTTTTGCAAAAGTTTTCGGCTTGAAAACAGCGCAGGAATATGATACATTGGATTGGGAGGGAGATATGTCGATTGTAAATCTACTATTATATATACTGCTTCTGGCAGCGGGAATGATATTGAGCCGTCTCAAATTATTCGGCGACAATCTGTATCATTCCATCGAGAAAATTCAAATGCTCTGTTTGATGGTGTTGCTCTTTGCGATGGGCATCAGCTTGGGCATGAATGACGAAATTCTAAAATCACTCGCCACCATCGGTTTTCGTGGAATTCTATTCGGGCTTTCGACGATTGCTATGAGCATCTTGCTCGTTCATCTTGCAAGTCGATTTTTACTCAAAGGAGGCAAGCGATGACGAAGAAAATTTTAATCGCGGTCGGCAGCGGCGTGCTGCTGGGTATTTTTTTACCTTCATCCTTTGAAAAATTCAATTCGCAAATCATTCATCTCGGACTTTGCGCGCTGCTGTTCTTTGTCGGCATCGACCTCGGCAAAAGCAATGAGGTTTTCAGAAAGATTAAAATGATGGGCGCTCGTATTTTGATTGTGCCTTTAGCGATTGGAGCGGGCAGCATCGTGGCGGGAATTGTCGTCGGACTTTTGATGGGATATAAGTGGAACGAAGGTGCGGCGGTTGCATCCGGCTTTGCGTGGTACTCTTTGGCACCGATTTTAATCGCTTCTCATTCAGCGGAGCTCAGCGCGATTGCTTTTTTATCCAATGTGACGAGAGAGGTCTTTTCGATTATCTTTGTCCCGTGGATTGCCAAGCATATCGGATTTATTGAAGCGATTGCACCGACGGGAGCGGCAGGCATGGACACGCTTTTGCCGATTGTGTCCAAAGAGACGGATTCGACAACGGCGGTCATCTGTTTCGTCAGCGGGGTGATTCTTTCGTTCGCCGTTCCGATTTTGGTAACATTTTTCATAGGACTGTAATGAATTTTATATTTGGATATTTTTTGAGAGAAATTAGCGCTTCAAAATAAAAATATACTGAAAAACTATTAAAGAATTCAGTTCAATATGATATAATAGGAAAAGAAAATGTTTTCGCAGAAAGAATAGTAAAAGAAAGCTTACGAAGGGGAAGACTATGCTCGGTGAAAAAATTAGAAACACGAGAAAAAACAAAGGTTTAAAGCTGGGGGATTTGGCTGAAATCACCAATCTGTCATCAAGTTATATTTCACAACTCGAGAGAGGATTGATCGAGCCGTCGCTGACATCTCTACGCAAAATATCCAATGCACTCAATATTCCTATCTATCTTTTGATGGACGATATCAAAAAAGAAAATCCGGTTGTCAAAAAAGACGAGCGGGTGAAGATGTTTTTTCCAAACTCCGCGGTGTCCTACGAATTGATGACATCCATTGAGAATGGAGAAAAACACGGAGCGAAAATGCTTGCCGCAAAGTTCAGCATTCGACCGCAATCCACCGATATGGATGAATTTACGATTCATGATGCGGAAGAAATTTTGGTACTGGCGAAGGGCATCATCGAAGTGACGATGGGAAATGATGTGTATGTACTTTATCCGGGAGATACGATTTATATTCGAAGCAATATTCCGCACAAGATTTCAAATATCGGAGAAACTTTTGCGGAAGGCTACTATATCGTATCGCCGCCGGGACTCAATAATCTATAATCAAGTGGGCTGCGTATTGCAGCCTGTTTGTGTCAAAGGAGTTATATGAATATTTATCAGGTTTTACAAAATGAATTTAAGCTGCGTGCAGAGCAGGTCGAAAACACGATTGCCTTGATTGATGAAGGCAAAACCATTCCGTTTATCGCGCGTTATCGAAAAGAGCAGACGGGCGAAATGTCGGATGAGATACTTAGAGATTTTTTTGAAAGGCTGAAATATCTTCGAAACCTGCTTGAGCGCAAAGAGAGCGTTTTGAATTCGATTGAGGAGCAGGGCAAGCTGACCGATGAAATACGACTCGCCATCGACAATGCACAGACGATGGTCGAGGTTGAAGATATCTACGAGCCGTACAAGAAGAAGAAAAAGACCAGAGCATCCGTTGCGATTGAAAAAGGGCTGGAGCCGCTCTCCATCGTGATTCTGCTGGGGACCGAAAAGGTCTATGAGCGCGCGGGCGAATTTATTAATGAAGAATTGGGCGTGACGAGTGTAGAAGAAGCGGTTCAGGGCGCAAGCGATATTTTGGCGCAGATGATAGCCGAAGATTTTGAGCTCAAAAAACTGATTCGCGATGTCGATTTTGACAAGGCGATGATTGAAACCTCCCTCAAAAAAGGCGGAGAAGAAATCGAAAATGCTAAAGTGTATCAAATGTATTTCGAATTTGTCGAGCGAGTGAGCAAAATCAAATCCTACCAAGTGCTTGCGATTGACAGAGCCGAGCGCGAAGAGGTGCTGAAAGTGAAAATCAACCATCCGGATGAAGAAATTTTCAAGATGGTTTCAGAAAAATATATTCGCAGCGATTTGCATCGCGAAATTATGACGACCATCATTGAAGATGCGCTCAAAAGATTGCTTTTGCCTTCACTCGAGCGTGAAATCCGCTCCGAGCTGAGCGAAGAGGCGGGCGAGCGTGCAATTTCGGTATTCGGAAAGAACTTGGCGAATCTGTTGATGCAAGGTCCGGTTCTCGGCAAGACCGTACTCGGATGGGATCCGGCTTTTAGAACGGGCTGCAAGATTGCGGTTGTGGATGAGACCGGAAAACTGCTTGCCACGACGACGGTTTATCCAACCGAGCCGCAGAACAAAGTTGCTGAAACCAAGGCGACGATTTTGAAGATGATTGATAAATATGCCATCGACCTGATTGCTATCGGAAACGGAACCGCATCGCGCGAATCCGAAAAAATTGTAGCCGAAATCATCAAAGATGCCAAAAGAGATGTCAAATATCTGATTGTCAGCGAGGCGGGCGCATCCGTATATTCCGCGTCCAAACTCGGAACGGAAGAATTTCCCGACCTCAATGTGTCGCTTCGAGGTGCCGTATCCATCGCGCGACGAGTGATTGACCCGCTCGCCGAATTGGTAAAAATCGATCCGGAGCATATCGGAGTCGGACAATATCAGCATGATGTCAACCAAGGCAGACTCAAAGAAGCGCTCGGCGGGGTCGTTGAAGCGAGCGTAAATACCGTAGGCGTGGATCTTAATACCGCATCCGTTGCATTGCTCGGCTATGTGTCCGGCATCAGCTCGGCGGTTGCAAAAAATATCGTGGAATATCGAGAGACTGAAGGCAAATTCAAAAACCGAAAAGAATTGCTCAAGGTAAAACGATTAGGCGCAAGTGCTTTTGAGCAATCCGCAGGCTTTTTGCGAATCAAAGACTCCGTCGAAGTGCTCGACAATACGGCGGTGCATCCGGAAAGCTATGACAAAGCGAAAGCCCTGATGAAAGAAATCGGAATTACCGAGCAGGATTTGAGCGAATCGAATCCGGAAGCGATTCGCAAATTGGAAGCCGCCAAAGTAAAAGAATTGGCGAGCAAGCTCGACATCGGGGTACCGACGCTGAAAGATATCATTGCCGAAATCAAAAAGCCGGGACGCGATGTGCGTGAAAATCTCAATCCCGTCATACTCAAGTCCGATGTGCTGAACATCGACGATTTGACGATTGGGATGAAGCTCGACGGCACCGTTCGAAATGTTGTGGATTTCGGTGCATTTGTCGATATCGGATTAAAAAATGACGGCTTGGTGCATATTTCCAAACTGAGCAACAAATATGTCAAAAATCCGATGGATGTCGTTTCCGTCGGCGATGTCGTTTCCGTAACCGTTATCGGCATCGACAAAGAGCGAGGAAAAATCCAGCTTTCGATGAAAGATGAATTATAATAGAAGGGGATAAGTCGGCAAAGGCTTATCTCTTTTTTTATAAATGTAACTCATGTTACGGTATTTTTTCATTTTGAGGAATACAATAAAAGAAAACAGCTGGGGAAAGACAACATTTACCATCTATGATAGAGTAAGGAGATTGTTATGAGAAGACATGTAAAATCAAATGTTTCTTGGTTAGGATTTATCGATTGGGAGCTGACGCAATTCCATGGAGACGACTATTCCGTTTTCAACGGCTCCAGCCAAAATGCATATTTGATTGAGGAAGAAAAAACTGTGCTGATAGATACCGTTTGGAAACCTCATGACCAATACTTCGTCGAAAATCTTAAAAAAGAGATCGATCTCAAAAAAATTGACTACATCATTGTAAATCATGGCGAAATTGACCACTCCGGCGCGTTGCCGTCTTTGATGAAAGAAATTCCCGACACACCGATCTACTGCACGAAAAATGCGGTGAACAGTTTGAAAGGACAATTTCATCAGGATTGGAATTTCAATGTGGTCAAAACCGGCGACACTTTGGATATCGGAAACGGAAAGCAGCTTATCTTTGTTGAAATGAAAATGCTGCATTGGCCGGATTCGATGGCGACCTATCTGACGGGTGACAATATTTTATTCTCCAACGATGCTTTCGGTCAGCATTTTGCGGTGCAGGAACTTTTTAATGACAAAGCCGACAAATGCTTGCTCGACAAGGAAGCGATGAAATACTACGCAAATATACTCAATCCGTTTTCACCGCTTGTCAAAAGAAAATTGGAAGAGATTATTTCGTTCAATCTGCCAATCGACATCATCGCGCCGTCGCATGGCGTGATTTGGCGAGACAATCCGTTGCAGATTGTTGAAAAATACAGCCAATGGTGCAATGACTATCAGGAAAATCAAATCACCATCGTCTATGATACGATGTGGGAGGCGACCGCGTCGATGGCACATCTGTTGGGCGAATATCTTCATGAATTTTCGCCGGATACGGTGGTGAAAATTTACAACTGCGCAAAAGAAGATAAGAACGAAATTATGACGGAAGTATTCAAATCCAAAGCCATTGCGGTGGGCTCTCCGACGGTCGGAAAAGATATCCTCTCCAGCGTGGCGGGTTGGCTGCACTTTTTGAAGTCGCTTGAATTCAAAAAGAAAAAAGCGGCGGCGTTCGGCACTTACGGTTGGTCGGGCGAAGCGCCGAAGGTGATTCAAAAATCTTTGGCGGACGCGGGATTTGAAACGATTGAGACATTCGCGAATGTAAATTGGACCATGAAGGATGACGACCGCGAGCAAATCAAAAAAATTGCGGAAGAACTCGTCAAAGCATGCGGATAGAAAGAAGGAGTTATGATTACAAAAACAATGAAAGTGGAGCAGGCGGTCAAGGAGCGCCCCAATATCGTGGAACTGCTCAGCGAAAACAATATCGATTTTTGTTGCGGTGGCTGGCAAATTTTGGAAGACGCCGTTGCAAAGCAGGGCTTGGATGTGGACGATTTTGTGGCGCAACTGAATCGCTATGAATCGACAAAAGAAATAAATGATTGGCGACAGGCGCTTCAAATGAGCAAGAAAGAATTGGTCAACTACATCGTCAACACTCATCATCGAAAAGAAGAAGAATTGGTTGAAGAAGTGGAGAAGCTGCTGGCGAAAATTCTCTATGTGCATTATGCGCAACATGCGGAAGAACTTACCGCCATCTATCAAACTTTTTTGGCACTCAAGCAAGATTTGATGCCGCATTTTGCGGATGAAGAAAAGATTGTTTTTCCAAACGCCTTACAAGCGGATGTGGATTGGAGCAAGCTGCGGGACGACCATGAACAAGTCGGTGAGATTTTGAAAAACCTTCAGGACTTGACGAATGATTTCACACCGCCGGCGGATGCCTGCCGAACCTATCAACTGGCATTTCAAAAATTGCATGAGCTGGTCGATGATATCCATCTTCATGTATTCTTGGAAAACTCGGTGCTGTTCGAGCAATAAAAAGGAAGCTGTTGCAAAATGAGATTCTTATTTTACGACAGCTTTTTGTGCAATGGATGCAAAAATGATATAATGGACGAAAGCGATTGATACAGGAGGTGGCTTTATGCGCAGAAAAGACAGAGAGATGGGCGAAGAATTTGCTCTGCAAGTGATAGATAAAGCAAGATTCGGCGTAATGAGTTTGGTGGATGACCGAGAGGCTTACGGCATTCCGCTCTCGATTGCACGCATCGGCAAAAAATTGTATTTTCATTCCGCCAAGGCGGGCAAAAAGGTGGATCTTATTCCTAAAAATCCGAAAGTGCACATCAGCTTTGTCGGAGAGCATCATGTACCGACGGTGTTTGACAAAGATGCGGTGGAGGAAATGACGAGCGAGCCGGAAAAGTTTGCGCAGTTGACCAGCAAAATTTTTACGACCGAATTTGAATCGGCGATGGTGCTCGGCTTTATTCAAAAATTGGAAAACGACGACGAGAAAATAAAAGGCTTGCGCGCGATTTGCGAAAAATTCACGCCGCAATGGATGGCGTATTTCGACAAGGCGATAGCAAGCGGTCTCAAAGTCACCGATGTCTATGTCATCGATATTGAAGAACTGACGGCAAAGCGAAAGAAATTTGACGCCTTCGGGGAAGAGATGAAGTGGCAGCGCATGGAAGAATCAAAAGAGAAATGATTATAAAAAAACAAAAAAAAAGCCTTAAAAGTGAAATCTGTAATATATGTTACAGATTTTTCTTTTAACCTGTGCTATACTCCAAACAGGTAATGTTATGGAGTTTTGAAACTCCGAGGTATGTAAGGAGAATATTATGGGTTATGAACTGACACATGAAGAGTTTGACAAGGTGCTTGGCGAACTCGCAAAAAGTTATGACCTTTTTGCCCCCGTTCGTCTGGTGGGGCGCGGTCGTTTTTCGGATACGGACAATATCCGATATGAAAAAATTTCTTCGGTAACGCAGATTGAGCACAAAGAAAAATCGATGTTTTCGGCAAAGGAGATTGCTTTTCCGGTAACGGAAACCATGTTTCATATTGTGGGAGAACAGTTGACCGAGGCTCAGAATGATATTCGGGAGACTTTGGTTTTTGTGCGCTCTTGCGATATTCATGCCATGAAACGCATGGATGATATTTTTCTCAACAACGGGCTGATTGCGGATCCGTATTATAAGAGAAAGCGAGACAAAATCAAATTCGTGTTGATGGAATGCAAAAAGAGTTTTGAAAATTGTTTTTGCGTTTCGATGGGAACGAACCAAACTTCAAACTATGAAATGGCGATCGGATTTGACGAGGGAAAAGTTTACATAGCTGTGCAAGACGAAAAACTGAATAGCTACTTCGAGAAAAGCAATATGTATGACTTTACACCGGCTTTTGTAACGGAAAATTCTTTTGAAGTGAATGTGCCGAATGCGGAAGATATCGGCATCGATTTGCTCAATGACGCATTGTGGGACGAATATACCCGACGCTGCATCGCTTGCGGTCGTTGTAATTTTGTGTGCCCTACCTGCTCTTGCTTTACTTCGACCGATATTTCGTACGATGACAATGGGAATGTCGGCGAGAGAAGAAGAGTTTGGGCGGGCTGTCATGTGGATAAATTTACCGACATGGCGGGCGGTCACACCTTCCGTAAAGACAACGGCTCACGAATGCGTTTCAAGACCATGCACAAGATTTACGATTTCAAAAAAATATTCGGCACCGATATGTGCGTCGGCTGCGGTCGATGTGACGACAGATGTCCGGAATATATTTCGTTTGCAAACTGTATCAACAAAGTATCAAATAAAATAGCAGAACAAAAGGAGGTGCGATAATGAATCCGTATTTACCGAAACCATCCAAGATATTGAAAATCGTTCCGCAAACCGATATTGACTACACATTTTTCGTGGAGTCGGATATGGACTTGCGAAGCGGTCAATTTGTTCAGCTATCCGTACCGAAAGCGGGAGAGGCGCCGATTTCCGTAAGCGACTTCGGCGACGGCTATTTGGAAATGACTATTCGAAAAGTGGGACGAGTGACCGATGAAATCTTCAACAAAGAAGTGGGCGACTTGCTGTATCTACGCGGTCCTTACGGAAACGGCTTCAAAGTGGAAGACCATTTCGGCAAAGATTTGATTATCGTTGCCGGCGGTACCGGACTCGCGCCGATTAAGAATTTTATAAATTACTATTACGAAAACTTGGACAAGCTCAAGAGTCTGCGATTGATAGTCGGCTTCAAGTCGATGGATAACCGACTCTTTATCGACGAGCTCAGCAAATGGGGGAAGAGATTTCCGGTGAATGTCACGCTGGATAAACCGGAGCCGGGTTGGATTGGCAGTACCGGTTTCGTTACGGAATATGTGAGTAAGATGGTCATTCACGACTTGGAAAATACTCACGCGGTCATCGTAGGACCTCCACCTATGATGAAATTTACAGCATTGGGATTTTCGCAAATCGGTTTGCGCGACGAGCAAATCTGGATGTCCTTTGAAAGAAAAATGTCCTGCGCACTCGGAAAATGCGGGCATTGCAAAATCAATGAGACCTATGTTTGTTTGGAAGGACCGGTATTTCGATATGACAAAGCGGTCGAACTGGTAGATTAAGGAGAATGAGATGCTGGATATAAATACTAAGAAAGTCAAGAAAAATGCTTATCGCGTAACGAAAATCAGAAATAAAACGGCGGTTCGAATTCGTGTTCCGGGCGGGCTGTTGCCGACGGAGTTGATACCGAAGATTTATGAAGTGGCGAATCGCTACGGCGATGGAAAAGTGCATATTACGATTCGACAGGGTTTTGAGATAACGGGAATCGATTATAAGGACATGGATGCCGTCAACCAAATGATACAGCCGATAATTCGCGGGCTGGAAGTCGGCGGAGCGGACGATTCGAATGACAAAAAAGGATATCAGGCGGCGGGAACCAGAAATATCTCGGCATGTATCGGGAATCGAATTTGTCCTTATGCCAATTACAACACGACCGAAATGGCGAAACGAGTGGAGAAGGCGATTTTTCCGCATGACCATCATGTGAAGGTTGCGTTCACTGGCTGCCCGAACGATTGCATCAAAGCACATATGCAAGACTTCGGTATCATCGGAACTTCCAAAGTTGAATACGATTACAATCTTTGCGTCGGTTGCGAAGCCTGCGTAAAAAATTGTAAGATTCGCGTCACCGGAGCGCTTTCGATGAAAAACGGAAAGGTCGTTCGCGACGAAAGAAGATGTCTCGGATGCGGAGAATGTGTACTCACTTGCCCGATGCAAGCGTGGACTCGCAATCCGAAAAAATATTACAGAATGGTTATCATGGGGCGAACCGGAAAGAAAAATCCGCGTCTTGCAAAAACTTTTTTAGAGATGATTGACGAAGATACAATCGTCAAAGTCATTAAAAACACTTACGCCTACATTGATGAGTTTATAGATAAATCACTTCCTAAGGAACATATCGGATATATTGTGGACAGAACTGGGTATCAAACATTTAAAGAGTATGCGCTGAAAGATGTAGTTCTTCCGGAAGGAGCGAGAGTTGCCGAGTTCATCGACTTTGGAGGCTACAAATATGAGCGCGACGCTTTTATGATTGAAGTCTAAAAAGAAAGGATGGAGAGTTATGTTTCAAGAGGAAATTGCTGCGGTTGCACAGCTGGCGGTAAAAAAAGTGAACATGATGAAAAGCAGAACGCTTGCCTATTTCATTTTGGCAATGTTGGCAGGCATCTATGTTGCGCTGGCGATGTTTTTTATTTTCACAATCGGAGGACAACTCAAAGGAACGGAGCTTGCGCCGCTCAGCAAAACGATTATGGGATTCAGTTTTCCGGTCGCACTCAGTTTGGTTATGATTGCGGGCTCCGAGCTCTTTACCGGAAACAATTTTGTCATGACCATCGGCGTCTATCGCAAACAGATTTCGGTGATGGATATGCTCAAGCTCTGGTGCATTTGCTGGCTCGGAAATTTGACGGGCTCAATCATCGTTGCGGTATTGTTCAGCTATACCGGAATTGCGCAGGGAGCGGTTGGCGAATACATCGCCGCGGGAGCTTTGGCGAAGATGTCGCTTTCGCCGCTTGAACTGATTATGCGCGGATTGTTCTGCAACATCTTGGTTTGTTTGGCGGTATGGTGTACGCTCAAGATGAAAAGTGAATCCGGAAAACTGATTATGATTTTCTGGTGTATTTTTGCCTTCATCACTACCGGATTTGAGCATAGTGTAGCCAATATGTCATTCTTGGTGGTCGGTATTCTCAACCCGATGGGAGAAGCATTGTCGTGGGGAGGTTATATTTACAATCTGCTCTTTGTAACACTCGGCAATATTATCGGTGGAGCTCTTTTTGTCGGATTGTCTTATGCAATCGTTGCGGGGAAAGAAGAATAGAAGTGAAAACCCTACTTACGGGGATTAAAAACCGAGGGACTGCCCGAAATGAGATTTCATTCTGAGCAGTCCCTTTTAATTATTTTTCTTCTAATTTTATTTTATCAGTAATTTTTTGAATCAGCTCCGTTACTTCAAAATTTCCTCGCAGTGCAACCATTTCCAAGGTGGCAACCTGACCGATTGTTGCAAAAGCCTCCGGATTGAGCAATTTTTGATACACCGGCGAAATGCTTGGCATAAACTCGCGAATATACGGATGCTTTTTGATGATGTCGGCAATCAGCGTGTCTTTGGTAAAACCGAAATCATTCGCGGATTGTTCTTTCGGCTCGTCGGATGCTGAATTATCCCAACTGAGCAATCGTCGGCTTCCTTCCAATGAGCGAATATGCGTCGCGTCCTGCATCATCTCGAGCACACCTCGGAATTTACCCTGCTCATCGCGAACCGCTACATAAAGAATGTAAATGAATTTGCCGCCGAGCTCAAGCCAAAATTCCGCCTGATGCTGTTTGCCTTGCCTAAAAGTCTCGATGATTTCATTGACCGTATCCAAACTCTCGCGCGGATGACAATTTTTAACATCGCGACCGATTACATTCGGGCTGCGCGGGAACACGCGATGCGCCGTATCCGAATAAAATTTGACCAGCTCATTTTCATCCACATAGGACAAATCGACCGGCAGATGTTGGAAAATCAAATTGATTTGCTCCAAAGTCAGCTTGCCCTGCTTCACATCGAGCACTTCGTTGCCGGCAATTTGATATTTGCTCATCAACTGATAAAGCTCCTGCGCAAAACCGCTCGTGGCGGAAGGATTGCTCGACACTTCTCCAAAAGCCGGCGGATTGCTGATAAGACAGTACCCGATTTCGTCATCGCCCTGTCGCATTTGTACGAATTCATCATGCGAAAGAAGTTTGACGGAAGTCGGGAACAATACGCTCTCCTCTTTGTCGATAATATCGAGTATAACCTCGCGCACATGCGATTGCAATGCCAAAAAGTCCTGCTCCTTGTTTTCTTCCAACAAAGTTTTTGCGGTGCTGATGGATTTTTTGACTTCATTGTCGAAACTCCACATGATTTTTGACGGTCGGTCAAATCCTTTTTCCTCCAATTTCGGAAACAGTTGATTCTGTTTTCTCGAGAGATGGTTGTTGAAAAGATAGATTTTGTCGTAAAATTTTGTCCAGCTCTCTTTGTCAAAAGGCTGCATCATAAGGCCGTCCATTTGCTCCAACACTTTTTGGATGGCGATATTTTCTTCTTGATAGGTGCGAATCGGATGACCGAGCGGCAGGTCGAGCGCCGGTTTTTGCATTATGCCGTCGAGTAAATCCAGCAAATCTTCCATTTTGTCATGAACGGTGTCATCGTCAAAGCCGAGGTCTTTGAGTACCTGCTCCGTATAGGCGAATTCCTCCGGCGTGATGGATTGATAATTTTCCAAAATCATTTTTTTCGCTTCATCCCGCGTAATTTTTTGAGACAAAAAATCCGATTTGATGTCAATCAGTTTTTGCATCTTGTTTTTATCGATACCTTCAAAAGATTTGTTATGCATTGAAACCTCCTTCGTAGCATGAGTTTATTTTTATTCCAAATATTTCCTGACGAAAGCATAATACCACAAAAAAATTGGAGATTACATTGCCATGGCAACATGAAGTTTTTTAAAGCTAACTTTTTATAAAGCTATTCTCATAAGCGTTTCGGATAAAAATTTATATTTTGAAAGTCGATTTTATAAAAAATTTCATATCAAAACTTATTAGAAAAGTTATCAGCAATCTGTATTTTGAATAACTGCTCATTGTTTTTTGTTTTGCAGAGAAAGGTGGCAGTGATTACGGATACGATCTCCCCTCGGTCGCCCTTTATCTCGTCAACCCATGCATGAAACCTACCAAAGATTTTCATCGCTTTGCTTGAAAATCGGGTTAGGTCTAGAACTTTGCCGTTCCGACATTCCGTAGTGACGGAAAAAGAATGATTTTTCTTCATGGTTTATTAAGTTTTAGTATCAATAAAAATATAGAAGATTGAAAAAGGATTTTTAAAGAAATATAAGGAAAAGTATATGGAAAAATATATGCAAAACATTTAGAACAAAAAAAGATGGCGCGCCATCTTTTTTTAGTTGAGATTTTTAAAATTTACTTGTTTCCAATGTGCATCACCATTTTGGCTTATCGTCCTTACGGAGTAATAGGTTTTAAAACATGATATAAGAAGACAAGTATTAGAAAATCCTGATAAAGTAAGTTTTCCGTCTCCTTACGGAGTAATAGGTTTTAAAACTTGACAACGATGCTTAAGCGATTAGGCATCCCTCAGTTTCCGTCTCCTTACGGAGTAATG
>JBGZSM010000084.1:0-12856 GCA_041853585.1 Filifactoraceae bacterium | reverse complement strand
CTGTCTATATAGTTGTAGAGTGTTTTTTCGCATATCCCCAGTTCGGGATGAATTTGAAGAATCTGATAGGGCGATAAGCCCTGTAACAGTAATGGTTTGATTATCTTTGCCATTGCTTCGGCTTCTTTCGTCGTCAGATTTACTCCTTCTCGTGCATCCGCTAGTGTTTCCTCGTATTGTTGTTGCGCCTTTTCCGGCGAGTATTTGTATTTATCAAAACGGCAGCTGTTCCAATTCGAGCAACCATTGCATGCGCCGGGGGAACGATCTCGACGATGGCACTTGAAAGGGGCGTAGCCCGGACAACTTGAATGACATTGTCTTTCGTAAACACAATGGCGATAATTGCTACATTCTAACCTTAGTTTGCATCGATATACCAGCAAACGCCTTTGTTTGATTTCCTTTCCTACCGTTGATTTATCCTTACCAATTTGTTGAGCCATAGCTGCTTTGGACCATCCATCCGTAATACCTTTTAGAATGAATCTGCGTTCTTCCAATGTTAGATGTGAAAATGATGTTGACTTCTCCATGAGTGCTTTCCTTCCTGCGGCTGTCTGATACATATTGTAAGACTTATTTCTACTTTGACCCCCTCCAAGTGGAATTAACTTTTTCACTTTACATAAATATAAAAAAACAAAAATTTGGTTGACACCCCCCCACTAATTGTTATACTAATACTTGTATAATCATTTTTAATAAAATAAGTTTGTAATGGAGGAGAAAATGAAAAAACAAACAACCCTAAAAAACAAAGCCAAAATTTTTTACACATGCTTTATATCCATTTCCTTATTATTCTTAGTTCCTATACTTTCATTTGCTGAATTGAGTAAAATAGAAAAATCAATTGAAATCAATTTCGAATTAATTGATTTTGTTCAAAAGAAAGGGCATGTTCGCAACATTTCGAACGACGTTGTTTCTAAAGATGGGGACTTACTTCTTGCCGTCAAAGTAAAAAATACTTCTAACACAAAGCAAACTTTTATGATGTTATTTAATCCATCCAGAGAAATTTACCCTATCCCCTTAGAAGAAAGTGACATTGATCCTTTAAACTTCTATCACACTCTTGATAGCTCACTTATTGACAGAGCTATACAAGGTTATGAATTATTTGTCTCTAATGGTCTAGATGATATAGGGGACCCCGAATACAAAAAGCAGGAGCCGTGGTACATTAACGAATTCACATACCTTTGGTATAAAAATTTAGCTCCAAATCAAACATATATATATTATTACTATGTTCCATCAACCTCTTATATTAATGGATTTAAGAAACCCCCAGTAAAAATCACCACCCCATCAATACAGATAAATTATGCTTTAGTCGGTCGAGATAATAACAATTTTGTGCAACAAATTTTTAATCAGGAAGTTGACAGTTCCTTTGACAATTATAATGCTATTCTTTCCTCGGAGGATATGTATAAAGGCTTAAAAAAACTGAATTATAACTTTAACACCAAATCCGTTTCATTAGAAAATACAATACCAAAATTAGACCTTCAAAACAATGAGGAAAACAATAAAAATTCAAACCACAAAACTATATTCACTCTCGGAAAAAAAGAATATATTATCAATGGACACAAAAAGAATTTATCGGTAGCACCATATTCTAGAAATTCAAGAGTCATGCTACCTGTGAGAGTTTTAGGAGATGCAATTGATTTAAAAGTTTCTTGGAATCCACATACAAAGATAGCAACTTTTAGCAACTCGAAAAAATCCGTTAAAATCAATGTAAATCTTTCAACAATGAACATAGATGGTCGCGATGTAAAACTCAATATAAAACCAGAGATAAAGAACGGAGTTATTTTCGTTGAACTAAAATCATTATCAGAAGCTTTTGGTGTAGATATCAAGTGGATCAGTAGCGAAAAAAGCGTAATCATTGAGAAGTAACTGCGTAAAACTTATGCTCTATACGAGCCTCTAAAACACTTTTTATACAACATAACAGAATATTACTAAGGAGTTCTAATATGAGAAAAAAACTATTTAAGTTGTCTTATTTTTTTATAGCAACTTTATTAATTCTGTCAAAATCTCAACTGACCTATGCATCTAATGGCAACCCTATAATAACTCATGCAGAAGTCATTGATAAAGTGGATGGAATAGTTAACGAGATTACTCTTCACATTTCTGACTCGATATATTATGAAAGCTCTCAAACTCCTAGCCCCGCTGGTTTTACATTATACTCTGGTAAAGATTCAACGGAAATAATACGAATTACATCTATAACCGCCAATTCTTACGATAAAAAATTTTCATTGAAAACAGAGCGTGAAATTCTACCAGAAGAAAAACTGGAACTATCTTATGATGCTACACTTGCATCTCCATTCGCAATTAAAAACTCAAAGGGCTTATCATTAGAGAGTTTTAGTAAAAAACCCATAACAAATCATATAAAAGAATCTATTAAGAGTCTGTACAAAAGTGAACTTACTAATCCTGAAGTTATTATAGAAATGAAAATAGATAGCCCTAATGTCACTATATCAAATAATAAAGAGAAAATTACAAGAACAATGGATGCCCACCCCATCATTTATATGAATAGAACACTTCTACCTGCACGTAATATCGCTGAATTATTTAATATCGATGTGGATTTTAGAACGGAAACAAAAAAACGCAAAGTGTATTATAGTTTTGGCGGAGACGGTTACAAGCCTAGCATCAAAGAATATGTGACAAAACACATTACATTTAAAAAAGGCGACAATACCATTCAGTTAGACAACAGTATGTTAATGAGAATCAACACACAAAAAGTACTAATGAGCTCTCAATCAATTTCTATTGATGGTACAGTATATCTTCCTATTAAAGATATCAACTACGCTTTTATAGGTTTAGGAATAAAGACAGATACAAAATGGGATCCTTCTTCAAAAACCATCACTATCTACAAATCATAATTCAGAACAAACTAGCTTTAAAACAGCCCCCATGTTAAACTTAAACTTCAGGGCTGTTTCTTATTTACAAACATTTTTTCTCAACTATCATCTCTGAAAAACAGCAAATTCCCTTTCAACCAATTAATTATTCCTAATTTTGTATCGAAAAAACAGATTATATGTTCATATCGTTCGTCAGACAAAAGCGTTACATAATCGTGCCCATCGCATCTTGAATATCGCGCTCATTTTGCACCGCCGCCTCAATTGCATAAACCAGCGCATCTCGAATCATTTCCAGCGACATGCTCGGTATCCCTTCCGCTTTGCCTACAACTTGCGCAGGAATAAAAGGCACATGGATGAATCCGCCGCGCATTTGGGGATATTTTCGATCCAACATATAAAGCAAATTATACATAATGTCGTTGCACACAAAAGTTCCCGCCGTATAGGAGATATTCGCCGGAATTTGATGATTGCGCATATTCATTACCATCGCCTTGATAGGCAAGGTCGAAAAATAAGCGGTTTCGCCATCTTCTTTAATTTTTAAATCTCTCGGTTGATTCCCTTCATTGTCCGCAATTCGCGCTTCAACAAAATTGATAGCGACTTTTTCAACCGAAATGGATGAGCGACCTCCCGCCTGCCCTACACAGATCACGACATCCGGCTCATGTTTAACAATCAAACTCTCCAATACCTCACCGCTTTTTTGAAAAACGGTGGGTACTTCTTCCTTTATAATCTCCGCTCCGGCAATAGCATCCGGGAGTCGCACAACCGCCTCCAGCGCCGGATTGACGCTCTCTCCGCCAAATGGGTCAAATCCCGTTATAAGAACTTTCATATCTTTCCTCTCTTATCAATTTTTTTCACACCGAGCTGACATTCTATCCGCTCGAGAAGTGATTTTTCTAAGCAAATCCATTTTATCACAAAGAGGGCGTTCTGCCAGCAACTATGCAAGTTTTTATTTCGATTTGTTTCTTTTACATAAAAAATGCATTCTTATTTGTAATATGTTGTATAATGAAAGAAAAACCAACGGGGAGGTTCTATGAGTTTTTCAAATGGCAATTTAAGAAAATACATCAATACGCTGTCGCTGATTTATATTGAGGCCGCATACCGAATACTCGGCAATACATCCGTTTATATCGAGTACTCCGTCAACAAAGGACTCTATACCGAAATCAAAGGAATCGAGCAATTTGACGATTCACTCGTTACAAAGTTGAAATTAACGATGCAGGAAATCATCGAGCAAAATCTGTCGATTCATAAACAGAAAGTTTCGAGCGAAGAAGCGATCGATATTTTTAACGAGCAATGTATGCTTGATAAGGTGCGCGTGTTGACTACCGCAGAAGTTGAGCATATTCCGTTGTATTGGTTCGATAAAATAAAATACAGTTTTTTGGGCGGTTTGTTTGATAGCACCGGTGAAATTACCGATTTTGACCTGATGCCCATTTCACGCGGCTTGGTGCTCGTATATCCGCAAGCGGATAACCAAATGAAATATGTCAACCAGGAGAAGCTGTTCAATATATTTCGAGAATCGGAAGATTGGGCAAGGCTTATGCAAATCAACAATGCCGGCGACTTGAATATGAATATACAAAATTGCCAAATCAGCGATACGGTTCGCATCTGTGAGGCTTTGCATGAAAAAAAGATTGCATATATCGCGGACAAAATTCAAGAAAAGAAATCCGCTCGACTTATCTTAATCGCCGGTCCGTCCTCTTCCGGAAAGACCACCTTTGCCAAAAGACTGGGCATTCAGCTGCGAGTGTTGGGCAAACATTATATCACTATCGGTATGGATGACTACTTTGTCGATCGTGACAAAACACCTTTGGACGAAGACGGCAAACCGAATTTCGATGCAATTACCGCATTGGATGTCGAGCAATTCAATCAAGATTTGAATGCCATTCTGCGTGGCGAATCGGTTGTTGTCCCGACTTTCAACTTCCTAAGCGGAAAAAGAGAATACACTCGCGAGCCGATTCAAATCGACAACGATACCTATATTATTGTGGAGGGAATCCATGGGCTGAATGACCAATTGACCGCCTCCATTTCTTCCGAGGAGAAATTCAAAATTTATATTTCCGCATTGACACAGCTCAACATCGACAACCACAATCGGATTGCAACAACGGATTTAAGATTGATTCGCCGCATGGTGCGTGATATCCGAACAAGGGGCTACAATGCCGAAAAAACCTTGGAAATGTGGCATAATGTTGTCAAAGGCGAAAATATCAACATTTTTCCATTCCAGGAAAATGCGGATGTGATGTTCAACTCATCGCTCATCTATGAGCTGGCATTTTTAAAAAGACATGCGGTTCCCGTATTATCTGAAATTCCGCCGGACAGCCCTTTTTATTCCGAGGGGAAAAGACTGCTGACTCTTCTGGAGTTTTTTAATAAGGCGGGAGATGAAAGAGCCATCCCGAACACTTCCATCATTCGGGAATTTATCGGCGGAAGCTGTTTTGAGCATTAAAATAGAGCAACCGAAACTTCAACAAGAATCGGTTGCTCCTTTTTTATAGAAATTCTCTTTTAAAATCAAAAGAGCAACAAATATCATCGGCTTATTCAGATGGCATCGACGAGAAACCCAAAACATTCGTTGCGATGAGCGACCCATTCGTTTCACTTTGAATCTCTATGCTTCGTTCTCATCAGCAAATTGACTCTCGTACAATTTTGCATAAAAACCGTTTTTTCGCATCAGCTCCTTATGATTTCCAATCTCTTTGATATCCCCATCTTCCATATAGATAATCTTGTTTGCATTTTTGATGGTGGATAATCGATGGGCAATGACAAAACTCGTCCTCCCGACCATCAGATTTTCCATAGCATCTTGAATCAGCACTTCCGTTCGGGTATCGACCGAGCTGGTCGCCTCGTCCAAAATCATAATGGGATTATTCGCCAAAATCGCACGCGCGATCGTAAGCAACTGCCTCTCTCCCTGTGCTAAATTGGTCGCATTCTCCTGCAGCACAAAATCATATCCTCCCGGCAAGGCTTGAATGAATGCATCCGCTCGTGCCGCTTTTGCCGCCGCAAACACTTCCTCATCCGTTGCATCCAATCGGCCGTATCGAAGATTGTCCATGATACTGCCCGTAAAAAGCCAAGTATCCTGCAGAACCATGCCGAACAGAGCGCGCAAATCCACCCTCTTCATCGTACGAATATCCGTTCCGCCGATACGAATATGACCTTCATCCACATCATAAAAACGAAGAAGCAAATTGACCAGCGTCGTCTTGCCTGCACCGGTCGGTCCGACGATTGCCACTTTTTCTCCCGATTGAACATGGAGATTGACATCCTTCATCAAAACATTATCCGGTGAATATCCGAATCGAACATGTTCCAGCTCGACATCCAGCTTATCAAAATTCGGCGCTTGAGACGAAACGGCATCCGACACTTCTTCTTCCTCATCCAAAAACTCAAACACACGCTCCGCAGCAGCAGCCGTCGATTGCAAGATATTGGCAATCTGCATGCTCTGCACAATCGGTTGTGAAAATTGAATGAGATATTGAATAAATGCGGGAATCATCCCGATGGTCATCTTGCCCGCCATCACAAGCCAGCTGCTGACCACAATCACCGCCACATATCCTAAATTACTCATCGCCTGAGTAATCGGCATCATCGTACTGGAAAAGAACTGTGCTTTCCATGCGCTTTCGTAGAGGTCATCATTCTTCTCATCAAAAGTACGAATGCTCTCTTGCTGCATTCCGAAAGCATGCACGATATCATGTCCCGTATATACCTCTTCAACAAAACCGTTGAGCTCACCGAGCTTGCCCTGTTGCTCTTTAAAATACTTTTGAGAGGATTGGATAATTCGCATTGAAACGAACATTGCCACCGGAACGGTCACCACGCCGATGATGGTCAAAATCGGATTGATCCAAACCATCATCACCAAAATACAAATCACCGATGTAATCGAGGTGACCAATTGGTCGAAACTCTGCTGCAAACTGTTTGAAATCGTATCGACATCATTGGTGATGCGACTCAAAATATCGCCATAGGTATTTGAATCAAAATAGCTGAGCGGCATTCTTTTCAATTTTTTATCCACCTGCTCGCGCAAATCAAAAATGGTTTTTTGAGAAACTTGCACCAAAAGCGTCGAGCTGATGAATTTAAACAGCGCATACAGCAAATAGATGACGGACAATGTCAAAAGCAATATGACAAAAACTCGAATCCCCTGCTCGCTGGGCACTCCTCCCACCATCAAATCCAGCATGGCATCCGTCACTTTCCCCATTACAAAAGGTGCTAAACTGCTGAAAAAGGAAGCGATGATTGTCAAAACGATCGATGCTATCAGTCCTTTTTGATACGGTTTCATAAATCGAAACAATCGAGCGAAAACCGCTTTGACATTTGAATTTTTCTTTTCCATTACTGCGCCTCCTCTTCACTCATTTGAGAATACACAATTTCTCGATATACTTCACAGTTTTGAAGAAGCTCCGCATGTTTGCCGATTCCTGCAATTTTTCCATTTTCCAGCACGATAATTCTGTCCGCATTCTTAATCGTGCTCACCCTTTGTGCAACCAAAATCACGGTTGCGTTCCGGGTTTCCCGAAACAAAGCCTTTCGAAGTGCAGAATCCGTCTTAAAGTCAAGCGCGGAAAAACTGTCGTCAAAAATATAGATTTCCGGTTTTCGTCCAATCGCACGCGCAATCGCCAAGCGCTGTTTTTGTCCGCCCGAAAGATTCGTTGCCCCCTGCGTAACCGGCGCATCCAATCCGCCTTCCTTCTCCATCACGAATTGCTCGGATTGCGCAATTTGCAGCGCATGATGAATTTCATCATCCGACAGAGAAGTTCCGTAACCGACATTATCTCGAATACTTCCTTTAAATAAAAATGCTTTTTGCGGCACCAAACCGATTTTACCGCGCAGCACATTCAAATCCATATCCTTTATATTCACTCCATCGACCAAAATCTCACCGCTTTGCACATCATAAAAACGCGGAATCAGATTGATCAGCGTGGATTTCCCCGCACCCGTGGAACCGATAATCGCCGTTATTTCTCCGGGTTCGGAATCAAAACTGATATTTTCAAGCGCCGGCGCGTTGGCATTTGGGAAAGTAAAGCTCACTGAACGAAAAGAAACCCGCCCTCTCTCGTTGCTCTGCGTCAAATCCCGATTTGCGTTTTGAATACTCGGCACGATGTTCAGCACCTCATCGATTCGTTTTGCCGAAACGGATGCGCGCGGATAAAATAAAAAGACCATGGACATCATGACCACCGACATGATAATCTGAATAACATATTGAATGACCGCAATCATATCCCCAACCGGAACTAAGGAGTCTTTTACAATTTGAAATCCGGCAAAAGCCATCAGCGCGACCGTTGTTCCATACAAAACCAGATTCAACCCCGGCATCAGCGTCGCCATAATTTTCCCGAGTTTAATCGCATTTTCCATTAAATCCCGATTTACTTTTTCAAATCGTTTTTCTTCGTATTCTTCCGTCCCGAAAGTTCTCGCCACACGAATTCCCGTCAACTTTTCACGAATCACGAGATTGATTTCGTCCAAACGCTCCTGCATTTTCGAGGACAGGGGCACGATTCTTCTCGCCGCATTAAAAATAAAAAGCAACATAACGGGCATCGCAACCAACAAAATCATCGACATCGTAACATTTTTTGCAAGCGCCATTACGACTCCGCCCACCGCCATAATCGGTGCCATCAATGAAATTCGAAGTAAAATATTGACAAAGGTTTGAATCTGCATCACATCATTATTCGTTCTGGTAATCAGCGACGATGTTGAAATCGTATCAAATTCCAGTTGAGAAAATTCCTGTACCTTCTTAAACACGCTGCTGCGCAAGCTTTTACTAAATCCAACGGACACATGCGCCGCAAAATATCCCATCGCAATTGAACAGGAGAGGCCTAAAATCACAAAAAAGAGCATTTGAGCACCAATCCAAAGCACCATGCCCATGTCCTCATTCACAATGGCCACATTGATTACCCGAGACATATACATCGGCAGCGCCAAACTGGACATCGCCGAACCGATGACCATCAAGAAAACAAGTGCTATTTTCTTTTTGTAAAAAGTCAACCCTCTCAGTATATTTTTCATATCCACTCCTTAACAAACCTTTTATAAGAATTTATCGCATTCTTTTATTCTAAAATCAACCCTGTATTTTATACCCGTTCTTGCCGCAAACAAATTTTTAAACCGATTTTGTTTTTCAGCTCTATCAAAAAAGCGAACACACGCTTCCGATGCGTGTGCTCACAAAACTCTCCCAGTATCATATCAAAATTTTATATTTTTGTCATCATTTCTGTGCTAATGTTTTTTCAAAATATCCATTTCCATGCGCTTCTAATCCGGCTCATAGAACCTTTTGAGCAGACTGCATATTTCCTCCACTCCTTTATTACAAAGTCTTGCCGATTTCAAATTTTGGAATTGCGGCGATAAGCTCCTTGGTATATTCTTTTTTCGGATTCTTGAAAATTTCTTCCGTCATCCCCTCTTCAATGATTTCTCCATCTTTCATCACGATGATTCGATGCGCGATGCGACGCACAACCGCCAAATCATGCGAGATAAAAATCAAGCTGAATTTATACTTTTTCTGCATCTGAAGCAGCAAGTCCAAAATTTTCGCTTGCACACCCGCATCCAGCGCCGTAACAATTTCATCGGCGATGAGCACCTTAGGCTTGAGAGCCAAAATCCGGGCGATACACATTCTCTGTAATTGACCCCCGCTGAGTTGATTCGGTTTTTTCTGCAACAATTCCTCATCCAGCCCGCAGGATTTGACAATGTCCAAAATGTATTCTTTTTCCTGTTTCCGAGGAATGATTTTGTGATAGCGAATCCCTTCGATGAGCGCATCCTCTATTTTCCAGCGAGGATTGATGGCATCGAAAGGATTTTGAAAAATCATCTGCACTTCCAGCTGATACTCTTTTTTACAAAAAGCCTCTGTCAATTTTTCATTCTTGTAGAACACTTTACCTGCGCTCGCCTTTTCCAACCCCGCCAGAATCATTCCCAGCGTGGATTTTCCGCTTCCGCTCTCCCCGACGATGGCGGTAATTTGCTCCTGATATATAATCGTAGAGAGATTTTGGATGGCAACGGTTTTCGTATTTCTAAACTCGCTATCGACATATGATTTTTGAAGATTTTCGATTCGATATAATTCCATCATGCCTCCTCATACAATTTTTTAGTCTCTTGCACAATTTCCCTTGTGACCGGATGAGCCGGATTTTGAAAAATTTTACTCACCTTCCCGCGCTCGATGATTTCTCCTTCGCTCATCACCAGCACATTTTCGCAAAGCTTGGCAATCAATCCCAAATTGTGACTGATAAAAATGAGCGGCAAAGAATGTTTTTTCGAAATATCGGCTATCAAACGGATGAATCGCATCTGCGAAATAGTATCCAAGCTCGTGGTCGGCTCATCCGCAACGATGATTTTCGGGTCGGTACAAAGAGAAAGCGCAATAAAAACCCGCTGACGCATTCCGCCGCTGAGCTGGCCGGGATAAGATTCCAAAACTCGCTTGGCATCCAATCCCATCTCTTTTAGTTTCTCCGTGGCAAAATTATCCGCCGCAATGCCTTTTAACCGATGATGAAGCGTTATCGTACGGCGCATCTGAGTTTTGATTTTCTCATAAGGATTGAGCGCATTGATGGAATCTTGAAAAATGATGGATATATTTTTTCCTAAAAACTTTCGTCGCTCCAATACATCCAATTTCCGAACATCTGTATTTTGAATAAGAATCTCTCCGTCAATCTTCGCTTTTTTGTCAAGTAAATCCAAAATCGCATACATCGTCACACTCTTGCCGGAGCCCGATTGACCGAAAATGCCAAGTCTCTCCTCAGCGCCCAGTTCAAAAGAAATATTATGCACCAGCTCTTTGCCGATATGCACCGACAAATCCTTCACTTGCAACACTTTTTCCATAGCTCCTCCTAAATCTCCTGCTCGTCAAAGACAAAGTAAAATGAAAAAGCCAACACAAAAATGGCAAAGGTCGGGAAAAACAAAAGCTGCGGTCTGTCAATAATATAGATTCGATATTGATAGAGCATCATTCCCCAATCCGGTTTTGTCAAATCCGCTCCGAGCCCGATGAAAGACAGCGATGCGTATTGAAGCACGATGCCGCTTGCACGATTGCCGAGCGATGCCAATATCGGCGAGAGAATATGAGGAATGATATGCCGAAAGATAATATGCAAAGAGCCCACTCCCATCGACTTTCCGTTTTGAACAAAGCCGCGACGCTTAATGCTTTTGGAGAGAATCATCGCCTGATTGGCATAATCGCCGATTCCCGAAATCCCAAGTGTAATTCCCGCGCTGACAGGATTGAGTCCCATCATCGCAGAAATGATAAGCGCCAATATAAAGGAAGGGACAATCATAAAAATATCCGTCAGAAACTGTACCGCGGTTTCAAAAAACCCGCCGTAATACGCCCCCATCGCGCCGAGAATCAATCCGAAAAAAAGCGAAATTCCTGAAGCGATCAAAATGGTCGCCACCGTCCGCATCGCCCCGTCCACCATCAGCGAATACACATCGCGCCCCAAATGGTCCGTCCCGAAATAATGTTGCATCGTCGGTTGAGCAAAGGTATTCGCCACATCGGTTTTAATCGCATCCTGATATCCCTGTTTCAAAAAAGGAAAGGCTATCAGAACAATCGCCAAAATCGTCAGCAAAATGATATACTTCTTCCTCATGACACCTTCTCCCCAAGCAATCGCATGATAATCGAAAACATCAAATGCACCAGCATCATCCAAATCACAATGAAAAACAGATAGGACTGAATCACATTATAATCGCGCTGCGCAATACTGTTTACCAGAAAGAAGCTCACTCCCGGTATAGAAAAAACAAACTCCACAACCGCCGTTCCGCCGATGACCCATGCAAATTTACTGACAATCGCGGAGGAAAGTCCGATCAGCGCCGGTCTAAGTCCCGATGTGAGCAGAATCTTGTTCGGCAAAAAGCCCCGCGAAATCTCCGCTCGAATATAGGGCTGCTTTTGGATGTTCAAAAAATGTTTTCGCATAACTCGCGAGATGCTTCCGACCGAGCTCAAGGTGACCATGAGCATTCCCAAGCTCATTTTAACAAAAATGCTTCCGGTAAACACTTTGAGCAATTGGTATTTGACCCCGATATAATAAATCAGCACAACCGACAAAATAAATACCGGAACCGTTTGAACAAAAAGTGATAAAAATGCGGTCAGGCGATCAAAAAAACCTCCTTTTTTAAGCGATGCGAGATATCCGCCGAAAAAACCGAGCAAGGCGGACAACAATACGCCGCCCAGACCCAAAGTGACGGAATAGGGAATTCCCCGAAAAATTTCTTCGCGAATATTTTGTTTTGAAATGAGCGACTCTCCCCAATTCCCGCGCACAAATGCGCCGAGCCAGCGAAAATATTGCACATAGAGAGGCTTATCCAATCCCCATTGCATTTCCACCAACAGTTTATTCTCGGGAGTCGGAGGTAATTTTAATTGCTGCAACAATAAATCCACCGGACTGAGCGGCATGCTTCGAGTCAGTGCAAAAATTACAAGCGACATAAAACAAAGCACGAAAAAATATTTCAAAATCACTTTCACATAACGCATAACTTCTCCTTACAAAAAGGGGCTGTTGCAAAATAGCCCCTAAAAAAAATGGCAAACTCATAAGAGCAAGCCATTTTTTTTGATATAATATATTTGTATGAAAAACTATATCAAGAATAAGCTTACACTAAATCGTCGTGTTTTGCAACTAAAAATG
>JBGZSM010000083.1:0-29758 GCA_041853585.1 Filifactoraceae bacterium | reverse complement strand
TATTTTTATTTTATTTTTGTCTTTTGATAAAAAAAGACCGATGGAAATTTATCTTCCAATCGGACTTTGAGATATCATCTATTCAATAATTTCCAACTCGCTTTCAGGGAAAACCTGTTTGATTTCATCTATGAAAGATTGCCATTTATCCTCCGGGATTTGAGAAAGCTCTTCGTCTGTTACATAATGTGTTACAACTCTTTGCTGTAACAACTCGCTCAAAATGGGATCAATAAATTTATTCGGCTCGGTGGATTGCATCATTTTGAGCATTCCTTTGTTTTCACCTTCGAAAACGAAGAATAAATTTTCACCGACAAAACGCTTCGGAGTCGCCATCATGAGTACGGAATAAATATTATATCGCTTGATGTCTTTTAATTTTTGTTTCAGTTGCTCGGAAAGCGCTTCGTACTCCGTCAATCTTTTTCTTTCTTCATCGCTGATATCGAAAGTTTTGATTTGTGAGCTTGTAGCAATATCCAAAAGATTTTCGGTGGATAAGTTATCCCCAAAATCCACTTTGGAATCAGCAGGATTTACCATCTTATTCACATTCGGATTGTTGTTATCAACAAAATTCTGTGGATAAGTCGCAAAGTTCGCCAATTTATGTTCAAGTGATGCGATTTTTTGACGCAACTGATTGATTTCCAAAGCCTGCTCGTTGAGTTGTGTCTTTACGATGCTTGGTAGCTGTCGATAGAGCTCCAACTGCTCAAAATTTGTATTTGCAAGCAATACAATTTCCGCCATCATCTGAGCATCCGGATTGGCACTGAAGCGGAGCTGACCCAGAGTCTTGGAAAGCTCTTCCAAAAGATAAGCCGCCATCTTGTCATTGATGAATTCTGCAACTTCCTGTGCATGGGTATTTGGGATGGAGATTCCGTTTTTAAGAAGAATGACATCCCGCAGATATTCGATTAAATCAAATAAGAACACTTTCGGGTCAAGTCCTTCTCGGCGCACTTCTTCCAAACTCAGTAAAGTTTTTAGCGTATCGTTATGAGCGATAGCATGCAAAATATCGATTTGATGTTTGCTTTGAATGGAGCCGAGTGCTTTGGTCACATTCTCAATCGTCAGCTCGCCGTAAGAAATCGCCTTGTCCAACAGGCTGAGTGCATCACGCAGACCGCCGTCGCTTTTTCGGGCAATAAAATCCAGCGCATCATCCGTGAACACAACGCCTTCTTCATTGAGAACGACCTTGAGTCTTTTGACGATGACTTCCAAGGTGATTTTATTAAAGTCAAAGCGTTGAGTTCGAGATAATATCGTCGCCGGTAATTTGTTCGGCTCGGTGGTTGCCAATATAAAAATCACATGGTCGGGCGGTTCTTCCAAACTTTTCAGAAAGGCATTGGCAGCAGCGGCCGAAAGCATGTGGACCTCATCCAAAATATAAATTTTGTATTTTCCTTCAAAAGGAGCGAGTGAAAGCCTGTCAATAATTTCCCGAATATCCTCCACTTTGTTGTGCGATGCAGCGTCCAGTTCGATAATATCCATCTCGGAGCCGCCGTTGAGTTCCGTCGCAAAAATGCGTGCAGTCGAAGTTTTTCCCGTACCTCGAGGACCCGTAAACAGATAGGCATGTCCGATATTATTGGTTGTGATTTGATTTTTCAGTATGGGGATGATATGGTCCTGACCGTAAATCTCGTCAAAGTTTTTCGGTCGATACATACGATATAAAACTTGATGCATGATGAACTCCTTTAAAATAATAGTAAAACCCATCAAGTTTCCTAGCACACAGGTGGCTCAGCTTAGTGCTGCTACCTTCCGATCCTGACACGGTTCACTGATTCCTGTTGCTAAGGCCTGATGGGCTAAGTTAAAGTATATCAAACTATATTGTTTGCGTCAATGACTTGATGAAAAATCAGCCAGTTTTTATAAACAGTCATCCCGCGCCTCTTTATTCTCATTTGGAATAGGAATGGAAAAAGGAATGCTCCCGGTTGAAATAATTTGTTTGTAAAGCGTATTGATTACGACATTCGGCGAGATTCCCAATCGGTTCATAATATTTTCGGCCTGGTTTTTGGCATCAATGTCAATATCCTGCTCATCCGTTGTCGATTTTTCCGTTTTGCCCGCAGCGATGACCAGAGTTTGTATCATCACCATTTTTTCGAGCAACTGATAAGCAATCTCGTCCGATTTTTTCGTACGAATATCGCTTTCAAGCGTCAAATCATTATTCAGTTCCTGCAGCTTTGCCAGATTTTCAATGAATTCGATGTCCGCCTTTGCGGTGGCTTGAATAATTTGGCTCAGGTCAGCATATTCATTGACGGATGCACTTATCGGCTCAAGATATGGAGCGAGTGCACTGTTGACCGCTTTACGATTGGCAGGAACATGAGTCAAGATTCCGGACGGAAGCTCTTGAATATTTACCTCTATAATAGAATAAACATAATCGCTCATAATCTTTACCTCCTGCCGTCATTATATCGTATAGGAAAAAAATGGACAAGAGAAAGATTTTTGTGTAAAAAGCATAAATTTGATGATTCGAAAACCAAATAGTGATATAATATTAAAGGTATAACGACAGGGAAGAAAAGAAGAACCGGAAATAGAAAGGAATGGTATGAAAAAGGGTTTTGACCATGAGAAATATTTGGAAGAGCAGTCAAAGTACATATTGGAGCGAGTGAATAACTTTGATAAACTGTACCTTGAGTTCGGCGGCAAATTGTTTTACGATTTACATGCAAAGCGAGTGTTGCCGGGATTTGATGAAAATGCAAAAATCAAATTGCTCAAAAAGCTGAAAGATAATGTGGAAGTCATTATTTGTCTGTATGCGGGCGATATTGAGCGAAATAAAATTCGTGGAGATTTCGGCGTTACCTATGATATGGATGTCATGCGTTTGATTGACGATTTGCGAGACAACGGCTTGTTGGTAAATTCGGTGGTAATTACAAGATATAACAATCAACCCTCTGCGACCATGTTTATGCAAAAGTTGGAAAGACGAAATATCAAAGTGTATATCCATCGAGCGACGAAGGGTTATCCGACCGATGTAGACACGATTGTCAGCGAAGAGGGTTATGGTCAGAATCCATATATTGAAACAAGCAAAAAAATTGTCGTCGTCACCGCGCCGGGACCGGGAAGCGGGAAATTGGCGACCTGCCTAAGTCAATTGTACCATGAGAATAAAAGAGGAATCGCGGTAGGCTATTCCAAATTTGAAACCTTTCCGGTGTGGAATGTTCCAATCAAACATCCGCTCAATATAGCTTATGAATCGGCAACGGTGGATTTGCGTGATGTTATTATGATAGACCCCTTTCATTTGGAAACTTACGGGGAGCAGGCGGTCAACTACAATCGAGATATTGAGGCATTCCCGGTACTCAAAAGAATCATTGAAAAAATTACGGGGAAAGAATCGATGTTCAAATCTCCGACCGATATGGGTGTGAATCGAATCGGCTACGGAATCATCAACGATGATGTGGTGCGGGAAGCATCGGAGCAGGAGATTATCCGACGATATTTTAAAACAGCCTGCGATTACAAGATGGGTTATGTGGATGTCGATACGGCGGAGCGCGCTAAGTTGATTATGGAGGAGCTCAATCTAAAAGAGACGGATAGAATTCCTGTCAGAGCGGCTCGTGAGAAACAAGCTCTGCATGTCAATGAATCGGATTCAATCTACCCGGCAGTTGCGATCGAGCTTAAAGATGGCACTTTGATTACCGGCAGAAAGACCGATGTCATGGATGCGACGGCGGCGGCGATTTTGAATGCCATCAAGCATTTTGCGGGATTGGACGACCGTTTGCACATGATTTCGCCATCTATTCTAGAGCCGATTATGAAGCTTAAAAAAAATGCGTTGGGGTCGAGCAAGAGCACTTTGTTGACAACGGAAGAGGTTTTGATTGCATTGGCTATATCAGCAACCACCAATCCCGTAGCGAAGGCGGCGTTGGAGCGTTTAACAGATTTAAAAGATACGAGAGCTCATTCGACGACGATTTTAAATCGCAGTGATGAGCAGACTTATGGAAAACTGGGAATCGATGTAACCTGTGACCCTTTTTTCCCTACTGAAAATTTATTTTACAATTAAAAGAGGTATTTATGAGAAACAAAAAAATTCGAGGCTTAGCGGTTTTTCTTCTGATGATTGTTCTAGTGGCAGGATGCTCGAAAAAAGAAAAGCAATCCAATGGTGAAACAATAGAGCCGAAGCCGCCAATTGAGGATAAGAGTATTTCAGAGGAAACCGGTCTTTTTTGGAATGACGAAGAGGATTTTTCAGTGAAAATACCGAAACGCTTTGTGTTCCAAGATAAGGAGTCGGTCGAAGACGGCACATCGGGAATGGTATATCGCTTTGCAACTGAAAACGGCGAGACTTTAGAAATAAGCGACCTTTTGTTCCCTGATGAAGAGGTGAATGATGCACTTCTCGAGGAAGAGATGAAAAAGTCGGAGGACCTTGAGATTATTCGCGTGGATAATATGGAGGTGGATGAGGGACAATTCTACGGTTTGCTGGTGGAAGATAAAGCAAGCGGGAATTTTATGTTCTACCATCGAATTAAAAGAGATGACCGTATCATAAGCTTTTTACAAGTGAAGCCTGAAGCCTTCAGCGAAGAAGATGAAATAGAAAACAAAACCTTATTGAGAAGTATTCGATACAGCTATTAAACGGACTTAGTCCGTTTTTTGTGGAGAATACGAAATCGTTAAGTGACTATTGTTTTTCAAAAAAATTTATGTTATTCTATTTCTATAATATAAAAGTAGGAGGAACTCTGAAATGATTATCGGTTTAATAATTTTAGCGCTGATTGGTGCAGTAGTTTTTTGGGGAATTAATGCACAAAGAGTTTTAGTAAAATTGGATGAAATGTGCAAAAATGCAATGTCGCAAATCGGAGTACAACTTAATTCCCGATGGGATGCGTTGACTGCATTGGCGGATTTGACAAAAGGTTATTCCGACCATGAGTATAATGCACTCAAAGATGTTATTTCTGCACGCACAAAGATTACACAGGATTCTTCAGTAGAGCAGGTAAATCAGCAGGAAGATGCGATGAGCTCAGTTTTTGGTCGATTGCTTGCAATTTCAGAAGCATATCCGGACCTGAAAGCGAATCAGACTTATATCAATACGATGAATTCAGTTAAAGAATACGAAAATGATGTTCGTATGTCAAGGATGGTATATAATGATACCGTTACGAAGTTGAATTCTATGATGAGACAATTTCCAACATCACTGATTGCAGAGCGTTTGGGATTTGTGCAAAGAGAATATTTACAAGAGCCAACAGGAAAAACAGAAATGCCGAGTATGGTTCGTTAATGCCAAAGCATATTTCAAGCCATACTCTTAGAGTATGGCTTTTTTAGGCAGGTGAGAAAGATGAAAAGATGGAGTCGATTACTACTGATATTATTTATTGTGATTTCCGCTACTTTATTGGGATTTGCAGAAGAAAAGCAAACTCCTGAAACAAGAATCGATATTGAAATGACGCTGAATGATGACGGATCGGCTGATATTTTGCAAAAATGGAAGGTTCTTTCTAAAGGCAAAGGTCAGAGCTATGATTTGGATATTGATGTATCTGACAATATGGAAGTAGAGAATTTTCGCTTGCAGGATGAAACCGGTGTGGAATATTTTTTGGCGAGCAGCTTCGAGAATTGGGAAACTTTTACGCAAAAAAGTTTTATTACTCAGCAAAGTGAAAGAGGGCGTACGATTCGCTGGGGAACCAATTATGATGGAATACATAAATATGAAATTTCTTATACGATAACCGATGCGGTAAAGAGCTATACCGACTATGATGGTTTACTGATGAATCTGATGAGTGAATATCAGTTTGCAGATGTTCAGAAAGTGTCAGTTCATATTAAAAAAGCTGGTTTTAAACTAAAAAGAGGTTTAGAAAAAGAAGATTGCAGAGTATATTTTTCCTCGGGAAATGAAGATGTGAATTTTTCGGAAGGGCAAATTCATGCAGGCGATTGGGATTGGAAGCCAAACAAATCTTTGAGAGTATTGCTCAAACTTCCGAAAGAGTTTTTGCATCCGACCTCAAAAATGGAAAGTGATTTTGAAAGCTTGATGATTCGGGAAGACCCCTCCTATGCCTTGGAGAAAAAACCGAAAAAAATTACTCCGAAAATGAGCGAGGAGTCGGGCATAAAATCCGAGGGAAAGAAGAACTTTTCATTCCTGCATTTGATTTTGGGATTCGGATTTTTGGCGGGATATTTTATATTGAAAAATAAAAAGAAGTTTTCAAGGAGCACAGAGACAGGCGAAAATCAGGGAATCAAATGGCAAGATAAGAATCAAAAAGCACAGAAAGAAAGTTCAAAAAATTTTTCCAAAACCGATTCTAAAATTCAATCGAGTAAGAATAAAAAAAGGAAGAAAGGCAAAAAGAGAAAAAAATAGACGGTTTATAAGTATTTTGGACCTTGTTGTATGGTGGTCGGGGGTTTTATTTGAGATTAGGTAAATCATTAGAGGCGGAGGAAAAGCTATGAGCGCTCAAAAAAGGAAAATTATACAGAAAAAATTATGGTTTATGCTCATCGTCTTTTTTTTATTTATTCTTCCGCAATCAGCTTTTGCGGCAGAGGAGATTCGAAGCATTGAAATTGATGTGCTGCTGAATAATGACGGTTCAGCCGATATTACTCAGATTTGGGATGTTCAAACGCATCAAGGAACGGAATTTTATTTTACCATGAGCCATATGGGCGATATGGAAGTCAAAGATTTCAAGGTGAAAGATGAGAGCGGTCGAGCGTTTGTCTTTTCTCCTGAGTGGAATACCAAAGCATCGTTGGAAGAAAAGGCATATCGATGCGGTCTTCATCAAGTGGAAAACGGCTTTGAAATGTGTTGGGGAAAAGGCTCCTACGGAAATCATATTTATACGCTGAATTATCGACTGACCAATTTGGTGAAGAGCTATCCGGATTACGATGGTTTTAACACGAGACTCATCAACGATAAAATGACTCCATCCGTACAAAAAGCAAAAGTAAGCATACGATTTTCAGATGAGTCCAAAAACAGTCGATTGACAGCGGATGAAGTCGGTATCTGGTCTTTTGGGTACAAAGGCAGCATTGTCTTTGGACAAAATGAAATTGTTGCCGAAACGGACGAACCCATTCAAGCATCCAACTATATGAATGTCATGGTGCGTCTGCAAAAGGGTCTTATCCAACCGATTTCGCAAGGGAAAGGGACTTTTGAAAAACTTCAAGAAAAAGCCTTCAAAGGAAGCGATTATACGGATCGAAATAAAAAACTGAAGAGATATATTTTATTGCTATCGGCAATTGTTATTGTTGTTGCTGTTCGTCGGAATGACCTTAATAAAGTATTTCTTAGAAAACCGTTTAAAAAGATGGGCGGAAAACTCAAAGGGAGCGGCTATTGTCGTAAGCTTTCCCGAGATAAAAAGCTCAGCACGGCCTTTTGGTCGATGGGCGTAATTGGTGTTCGGGTAAATGAGGCTCAACTGTTACAAGCCTATCTGATTCAGTTGATGAAAAATCATGCAATAATAATAAGAAAGACCGAGCCGACAAGCGAAAACGGATATTCGCATTTTGAGATGAATATCAATGCGGCTGCATCATTAGAGGGATCGTCCGAGCAAAATCTGCTGGAAATTCTTATCGGGGCGACCGGCTCATATAATACATTGACGGAAGGGGAGTTGAAAAAGTATTTATCCGACAATCCGAATGTCGGGCATCAACATCCGATTAATATATGGATAGAGGATGTCAAAACAATCGGGAACAATGACTTTTTTGACTTGGGCGGTTATGATGAAATACCCGGAAATTATTTTAAAATGAGACAGGTTATATTATCTCAGGGTGGATTTGAATATATTCAAGAAATCCTCAACTTCAAAAAGTTCTTGAAGGATTTTACAAAAATCTCCGAAAGAGAGGCGCATGAGGTTGAGCTTTGGGATGATTATTTGGTATTTGCAACTTTGTTCGGCATTGCGGACCAAGTTGCGAAACAGATGAGAAAAATCAATCCGACTTTTGAAGAACGCTCAGCTGTCATGAACAAGAATTATGAGCTGACTCAATCATTTGTGTATACAGTCGGTTCGATCTATGAATCAAGCCGAGCGGCAGGAAAAGGTGGAAGCAGTTCGTCCGGCGGGGGTGGCGGCTATTCCGGCGGGGGTTCCGGTGGCGGTTCAAGATAGGAGGAAAAATGTTTGCTTGCTTGTTCAGTCCAAACGATAAGAGTCGATATCCATAGATATTCAGGAAGTGAAGGAAATCGTTGAAGATGAATCTTTTTAAAACCACACGATGTGTTGTCCGCCGGATGAAGCCGGAGGATTGGAACGGTCTGTTTAACATATTATCGGATAAGAAAGTGATGCGATATATCGAGCAGCCCTTTAGTGAAAAACAAACCAAACAATTTATAGAAGAAGCTGCAATGAGCGATCCGCCTCTTGTGTATGCAATTGTGTACGAAGAGAATCAAAGGCTTATCGGACATTTGATTTTTCATCCATACGAGGAGGATATCTATGAAATCGGCTGGATACTTCATCGGAATTATTGGGGAAGGGGGATTGCAACGGAATTGACGCAGGCGGCTATCGAATATGCAAAGGAAAAAAGAATCAAAAAACTGCTTATTCAATGCTCTCCTGAACAGGAAGCCACCATTGCGATTGCACAAAAGTTCGGATTTGAAAGGATTGGCGATAAAAATTTACTTATCCTACAAGAGAGATTTATAAATAGAATAGAAACTTCATAGGAGTGATAAAATACAAAATGGTTTGGAGAGATTGTCTTTTTGCGATATAATATAACTGTCTATATTTTAGAAAGGAATTACGAGAAGAGTATGACGAAGAAGATAAGACGATTTGGGATGATATCCCTTATGATGATTTTGTTGATGAGTTTTGGGATCACCGCCTATGGTGCAGAAGAAATTCGAAGCATCGATATCGATGTGCTGCTCAACGACGACGGCTCGGCGGATATCACTCAAACTTGGGACATTTCAACCAATAAGGGAACGGAATTCTATATTGTGATGAGCAATATGGGAGATATGGAAATTGAAAATTTTAAAGTCAAAGATGAAACGGGGAGAGAATTTACTTATGTTGACTATTGGGATGTGGATGGAAGCATAGAGGATAAGGCATATAAAAACGGAATCAACTATACCGGCAGCGGGATGGAGCTTTGTTGGGGAAAGGGTTCTTACGGAAATCATGTCTATACGATTTCTTACAGAATGACCAATTTAGTAAAGAGCTATCCGGATAATGACGGATTTTTGACTCGATTTGTCAATGACAGCATGAGTCCCGAAGTCGAAAAAGCGAAAGTTCGTATTCGCCGAGCCGATGCAAATCCGAATGAAAGTTTCGTAGCGACCGAGACCGGCGTTTTTGCGTATGGGTTCAAAGGATATATCAATGTAATTGACGGAGAAATTATTGCGGAATCCGATGAGGCGATTTCAGGGAAACGACATATGACTCTTTTGGTAAGATTGCCGAAGGGATTGTTGCATCCTGTTTCGATCGGGTATGGCAATTTTGCGGAATTGCAAGAAAGAGCCAATGAAGGCAGTGACTATACATCCGATAATGACTACGATTCGGAGAGCAGTTCTTTCGAAGATGGATTGGCTGTCAATATATCCGGTATTATAGTTTTCTTGATGTTTGTTCTTGGATGGAAGGGCTCGAAATCGCTCGGCAAAGATAGAAAACCGCTTTTGTCACAGTACCGAAAGCTTAAAAAAGAAATGCCGGCATTGGAATACTACCGACAATTACCGATGAACGGTTCACTTTCAGAAACAAAATTTGCGCTTCTAAACGGAGGGGAAAAGGTGGAACCTGAGCATGTTATGAGTTCGTACATGCTTCGTTTGGTAAGGCAAAAAGCGTTGATCGTCCAAAAACATGTTGATGCCTATAAAGGAAAGGAAGAATTGAGCTTTATGCTTAATTCGGAGGTCTCTTTGTCGGGGGAGATTGAGCAAAAGTTATTTGAACTCATTTCCAAGGCGGCAGGTAAGGATCTCATTCTCCAGGAAAAAGAAATGAAACGCTGGGCAAGCAAAAATTACAAAAAAATAGACGATTGGCTGAAATCCGTTTCTGTGATTGGTGAGGCGGGATTCCGCGAGAAGAACGGTTTTGTCATGGAAAAACAGCGAGGGATCAAATGCATACTCACTCCAGAAGGCTTCCGAATGATTACCGAAGCACTGGGCTTTAAAAAATATCTCAATGATTTTACTTTGATAGCGGAACGAGAGATTAAAGAAGTGGAACTTTGGGATGATTATTTGGTGTATGCGGCTCTATTTGGAATTGCGGACAAGGTTGCAAAGGAAATGAAGAGAATCAATCCGGATTTTGTGCAACAATCCGAGTTTTATAGCGGCGATGCGGATGCATGGACAACCCTATATATGGCGAATTCAATAAATAAAGCATTAAGCAGCGGCTATTCCAGCGGAAGATACGAAGCGATGGGCGGGTCTCGAAGCTCCGGCGGCGGTGGATTTTCATCGATGGGCGGTGGCGGAGGATTCTCCGGCGGCGGTTCCGGTGGAGGCTCGCGATAAATTTTGTATGAAAAGCATTTGTATTTTATAAATCGATTTGTAAAATAGAAGTAATTGGACCATAACATATACACATCAGGGGGTATTACAGCTATTGTTGTAAAGAAGGTTCGGTATGAAGTTGAGGCTATCTGTACTTTTATTATTCAGCTGTCTTTTGGCGGCTTGTACGGGACTTGGAGACGAAGGGGTTCTTCAGGAAGAAAGTGTTACTTTGCGCATAGGCGTTATGCCGGCGGTGGATGCGGCGCCGATATGGTGGGCGGAAAAACAGGGCTTTTTTGATAAGTATTGCGTTGAGGTAGTGCCGGTTGTATTTACCGACTCAAAAACGATGCAGGAGTCTATTGAAATGGAGCGCCTGGATGCCAATATGATAAGCATTGTTGAATTCATGGACGATATCGAGAACAACGAGCAGTTTGGAAAAATTACGACGATGACCGATGGAAAATTTCGTTTGGTTTTATCGCCGGAATATGATATTTCTCAAAAAGGAAATATTGCGCTGATGAAAAATTCCATTACCAATTTTGTGGCGGATAATTATTTGGAAGGCTATGTTTTTGAAAAAATCTATGTTGATGAAATCTCAGAGAGAATCGATATGCTTGAAAAAGGTCGAATTGACATGGCGATTCTTCCGGAGCCGATGGCATCCAAGGCGGAAGCGGATGGAATGGTGAAGAAAAAACTGGGAACGCCGAATGAATCCATTCCGAATGTGATAGTCTTTACAAAGAAATCGCTCGATAAGAAAACAAATGCGATTCAAGGATTTCATCTCGCATACAATGAGGCCATCGACGATATGCTCGGTAAAGATATGCAAATCAAAAGAATGATTGCTCAGAAAATCGGCTTGGACGAAGTCGTGGTGGAATATATGGAGCTGCCGACCTATCGACGCGTCAGCTTACCTAGCGAAAAAGTCGTTCGCTCAATGAAGGAATGGGCGGAAGGGGAGCTGGGCAAGAAGTTTAAAGTTTCTTATCGAGAGATGGTGGATAAGCGCTTTGTGCATTAGCTGACTTGGATGAACCGACGAGCAATTTGGATATGAGATTTCAGCAGGAGACGATGGAAATCATAAAAAGTCTGAGCGAGCTCGATGGGATAACGGTTCTAACGATATTGCATGATATGAATCTGTCCATCATTTATGCGGATATGTCCATTTTGCTGAAAGACGGTATGATACACAAAATCGGATGTCCCAAAGAGATATTGAATCGAAACAATATTAAAGAGCTCTTTGAAGTGGATGTCAATATTGCAAAAAACGAGGGAGTGGAATATATTATTCCATGCAGAAAAAGATAAAGGCAACCGAACATGGTTGCCTTTTATCATAAATTCAAGTTCAGATTTCTTTCTCTTGATTCAAAGCGGTGATTTCTTATTATAAAGCTTCATTTTTTTGAAAAACTCAAATGCGTTTCGAAAATCATGTCATTCGTTCGTAGTTTCGAAAGCTTACGCATTCTTCGATTTTAATCCGATGAGTATGAAGAGGACACTTTCGCCGAGCAATAGAAGATTCATAAGCGGATGCTGCGTTGCGTAGAGCATTTGACCGGCAGGGGAGAGCAGACTCCATTGTTGAATATTGTTTGCAATGCTCAAATCGACAAAGCAACCGCCAATCAAACAAACAATCAGCGCTACGAATACGGCGGCGATATCGATTCGTCCTTCTTTGGAAATAATTTGTGTAATCCACAAAACCGCTGCGGCAATGCAAATATTGTAACTAATGCCCGCCAGGATTTGATAAAAATCTATACTTTTTGAAAAGAGGAGAATCAAAAGACTCATGATAATGCCGATGAAATTGAGCGCAATAAAATCGCTCATGTAAAAGAGCAATCTGCCACTCGGCATGGTGGCGCAACGGTATCGAATTTGACGACTGTCACGATTCCCGAAATAAGCGCCGATACTCAGTAAGGTGAGTAAAGTGCAAAGCGCCGTCAGGCTAATCGGCTTCGGAATAAAAGGTTCACGCACACTACCACCGCTGAGAGATTCTGTTTCATAGAGCTTTCTAAAGTTCTGGATATTATTCTCTATCAATTCATGAAAACTCTCTTGCTCCGTACTGCTCAAAGAACGAGCCAGTTTTTCTTCGACTCGGCTCTCGGCTTTGATTTTACTCCTGAGCTGAATGACTTGAGAAGCGATAATCTCACGAATTCCTTGTGCAGAGAAGGAAGGGGAGGCACTCTCGTAATGAAGCGCAGGTTCTTGTTCCTGAATTTTTTCTGCAAAACCTTCCTCAATCCATAATACGCCTTCCGCATTGCCAACGATTAAGGCATAACGAGCAGCTGTTTCATTGGCAAATTCAATACGCAGATTCTCATCATAGCTCAGATTTTGAATCAGTTCTTCCGAAAACTCACTTGCATCTCTATCAACTATCATTATATGAATGGTATCCGGCTGTGTTTTTTGTGTAGCATGAATAATATTGCCTAAAAGAGCGGAAAGCAAAACCAATCCAATCAGTCCATACCATCCGTTGATAGCGGCGAAAAGTTTGAATTGTGTAAGCTCGCGAAGAATTTTAAAATAATTTTTCCTCTTTCTTGGATTTCGTGAAGACTTATTTTCGGAATAAGCAATTTTTGTATCCCCATTGTTATCGGGTAAAGATTGGTCGTCAAACTCGGAAATGATCTCCTGCTTATGCAGAATATCGTCGATAAAACGGCTGAGCTCGGACGATTTTTTCCAATTGGTGAGCGAAGAATAGGTATGCTCGGTTTCTTCCTTATTATCTCTCAAACTGTCTTTTACAATTCCATCGATAAAATGGGTTTCGGATGGAGTATCCGGGATATCGTCACGAGCTTCATTTGAAATCGGAGTTTGAAAAACCATCTCCGGAGAAATCTCCAGCTGCTCTCTCTCGAACAGTTTGCGTTCTCCCAACAAAATCCATTTCTTGGAGGACATCCATCGTCCAAGCATAGCGATGGTCAAACTGAGCAGCATCATCAAAACAAATGGAGCAAGCACAATAAGCATGGTCTTTGCATCCGAATCTCTTTGCATCGCTTCCAAGGATGAAAGAATATAACTTCCCGTTGTAAATTTGCTCGCATAATACAAAAGATACGGGAATCGATTGGTAGGGAAGATGGTTCCACCGAGTAAAATGGAGACCAGTATTACAAAATTTGAAATCTGTGTGGCGATTGCCATATTTTTTGCCCAAAAAACAATGGCAAGCATCAAACAAAAAGCGGCACTGAGCGCAAGGATGTAAATGATGCATGTCAAAAGTACATTTTTCAAAGTGAAATTCCCGATTTTTTGCATCATTAGAAAGCATAACAACAATGTCGGTGAAGAAAAGAGAAGCGCCGCCGATAATTTTGACAGCATAAAAATGCTTCTGCGTCCACCCAATGCTTGAAAGCGCGCCAAGACGCCCAATCGAATTTCCTGTGGAATGCTTCGCGCGGCAACAAATCCTGTCAATAATGCGACGATGGACAATAGGGTTGCCATCAGGCGAATCGATATTACATGCTCGATTTGACTTGGAATTATTTTTTCATCAAAATGATTTTGTCTCGACAACAAGCTTTCGAGCAATTCTGCTCCACTTTCTGAAATTAGCTGATTTTGAAGAGCAGGGGAGAGTGATTTGCCATAAGCGAACTGATAAATGCTCACTCCGACAGCCTGCTCGGTGCGCATAATATCCATAATGGAAGTAAAAATTGATTGGAAAACCGATGCTTCAATACGGTTTTCGGTATATAAAAGAATATGAATCGGATTCTTTCGAAAAGCATAGGCATCGTAGAAAAAATCTTTAGGAATTGTTACAACCGCAACCGTATCGCCGGATGGGGCATCCTCTTCGTTCTTCAAAACGGAAACCTCGGAGAACAGTTCCACCTGACGGATTTGAGAAATCAAAGAGCGGGACATAAAGCTTTGGTCCAAATCTCGAATAGCAATCGGGAACGGCCTTACAAAATTTTGTGATGAAAAATCATCCATTGCCCACTGCATAAAAAACATGATAATAAAAGGCAGGAGTAAAGCCGCCCATCCAAATCCTTTATAAAAAAGCTTCAAATCTTTATAGATGGTTGCTCTAAATCCTGCCATAATCAAATACCTCAACGATTTTTCCCAAACTAAGTGTCACGATACGATTGCTCATCGATTCCAATTCTCCTGCTTGATGAGAGGTCAGTACGATGGTAGTACCTTGTTTTTGCAAATGTTTTATCATATTTGTAATGAGCTCGATTGAAAAATTATCCGCACCGACGGTGGGCTCATCCAAAAGCAAAAGTTTCGGGGTCAGCATCAGTGCTGTTGCTAAATGCAGGCGGCGTTTCATTCCCCCGGAATAAGTGGATACGATATCGTTGCGTTTTTCAAAGAGATTCAGTTGGGATAATAACCAACGACTGCGAATTTTAATTTGCTCCTGATGCATTCCGAGCGCAAGTCCCCAAAATTTCAGATTTTCAAAACCGGTTAAATCATTATAGAGTGAAAGTTCCTGCGGAACAAAGGAGATATGATTCTTTATCCCCTCCGAAAAATCAATGCTACCGCTGTCGGCACGAATACAGCCCGCCAATACACCAAGCAATGTACTCTTGCCGGCGCCGTTTATTCCCCGAACACCGAGCACCTCCCCTGAATAGATGTCAAGGGAGATGTTGTCCAAAGACTTACAGTCTTTATAGTTTTTGCTGATATTGCTCAATTTACAAATTATATTTTCCATATCACTGCCCAAAATAATTCAAATCGAATAATACGGATTGCACGCCCTCTACCGTTTGTACCACAATTTCGTTAAACAAATTTTCAATCTGCCCTCGATCATAATCCGATATATCGGTTGGGGTGACGCTCGGTTTCTGAGCGCTGCTCTTGTTGGTTGCGTTCAGCATAAAGAACAGAGATTGTTTGTTTCGTGTATTATCGATTTTAAGAGTATGATTGATGCTGTTTCCTTCCGCCCTTTTAACTTCCAACAAGAGCTTGAGATGTTTCGCCTCCGGAATGGTGAAATCATAATTTCCGAGCGGCAAGAATAAATATTTTTGGTTCAAATCAATATTGTAATGAACCTCAAGACTGTTATTGTAATCGCTGACGATATTCAGGTCTCCTTCGTACATAGAGCCTTTTTTATGATAGTAATTTTCAAAAGCGGCCTCAATTTCGCCTTCAAAATCTCGAGCATACAAAATTTCGGCAAAATCGCCATCTTTTTCAGTTGCGTTGGACTCATAGTGGAAAGAATATTCATCCGCCACCACGATGCTCATCATTCGAACGGTATTTTTCTCTACCCCGATAGACCAAACAAAACCGCCTTCCTCAAAATCCTCCAAAAAGGTTTTGGGGTCATCCTTGATTTCCTGCGATGTTGCAAGTAATTGCTTTTCAATATCGGCAGGGAGAAGCGCTCCGTAATAATAGCCCAGGTTTGTTGCAGAAAGCGAGAATTGCACCATGGTTTTTCGGAAAGATTCATCCTGCTCTATTTTATCCGCAAGAAGCAAGAGACTTTGTTCCAAATCTTCCGCTGTCGGTGTAAAAGTATAAAGTGTTCCGTCAAATGTTTCGCCAAGCTCTATCAACTTGATTCCTTCCACTTTTTCGGTGGTAACATTCTTTTTCGTAAAAGCGGGGCTTGCAATTTCCGCCATGGATTTGGCAAAAGTATCCCAGTCTTTTTGACTTAATTTGGATAAATCGGGCTCACTTATCTTTCGGTCGCCCAATGTTTCCCATAATTTTTTCGTATCGCCGACATAGTATTTATCATCTACTTCCGGAAAGTAAAAACCGGTCGTTTTCGGGTCATAGGTCAGCATTGCGTTTATGATGGAAGTTCCTTTCAGATTCACCTCGATATTGGAAAGCAGATGCTTTTCGTCCGAGTCAATTTTCATCACAATGGAAGAATCCGTCAAAATCGGAGCAAGCTCCGGAACATTATCCGCTCTTGCGGTCAGCGTTAAATCGGTAGAAAGTTTGCCGTCTTTGAGCATCGTCATATCCAATAAAGGTTTTGCCCGCTGATTGAACAGATTCGCGGAATGGTATAAGAACTGATTCTTTGGAGATATTACGGATTTAAATAAAGAGAATGCGGCAAAAGCTCCTCCGCCTATCAATAAAACCACCATCAAAACCGCTACGATCGCGATTGGGAATTTCTTTCCCGTTTTTTTATGTCGCTTTTCTTTTTTATTAGCGGATGATTTTGATGAAGTGTTCTGTTCAGAGACCTGCGAATTGGAAATCGGCGATGCATTCGATGGATTTTCAGTAGATTTTGTTGATGAATCAGTGTTTTCAGATGAATGGATTGTCTGATCCGATATCATGGATGCATTTTCAGCGGGACTTGAAGCCCCCGTTATTTCTTGAGATTCTATTTCCGGCGAATCTTTTGTATTTCCGGGAAGTGTAGATTCCGGTGCTGTAAAGGTATCCTCCGCATCCGTTGTTTGCTCGCTGACGGTAGTCAAAACGACTGTTGTGTTTTGAGTCGAATTTTGGGATGAGACCTGAGAATCCGTCGAATGCGATGAACTTGCCGGAGCGTTATTCACATAAGCCTTCATCGCAGCGCTGACTGAGCTCGGAATCGTGAGGATGCTCGGCGGCTCCGAAACGCTCATGTTGATGCTGTTTGAAGAATCTGAATGAGAATAGCTCGAAGCGAAGGATCTTTCCGCAAGCGGCTCTTCTTTTTCGCCGGCATTATTTATGTTCGAAGAATTTACGACTTCGGTATTTTTCTGTTCGTTGGAATTGTCCGAAGCCGGAATGGTAATTAGGGAATCGGAACTGATGCCGTGCTCAAAGACCTCATTGCAATTCGGGCAAACACGAATGTTATCTTCTAATTTCTCACCACAATTTGTGCAATATTTCATTTTTATCTCCTAAAATTTTCATATTATCAGTTTCAATCATAATTATATCATTGAAATTTGTTGCTATCAACAAAAAACGATGTCTTCATTATTTTGTGTAATCCATAATTAAAAATCGACAAAAATTTTTTATGAGAACTATAAATTTTTTCTATTGGAAATACATTTTTAGGTACGATAAAATGAGCTTATGAAGGAGAGTGGTTAATGAGAAGTCGTAGAATAATTTTATTATCGCATTGTATTTTGAATGTCAATTCAAAAGTGGAAGGTTTCGAACCTTTCGCGGCTATGGTAAGCGAATTGGTCGATATACTATCCGAAGCGGAGTATGGAATAATTCAGCTGCCATGTCCCGAGCTGCTTTTGTTTGGAATGAGAAGATGGGGTGTGGTCAAAGAGCAGTTGTCTCATGAGCATGCAAAAAAAGAAATGAGGAAAATGATCGAGCCCATTATATTTCAAATAAAAAGCTATTTTGATGCGGGGTATAAGATTCCTTTTGTCATTGGGATAGACGGGAGTCCTAGTTGTGGAGTGAATTTGACTTGTCGCAGCGATGCATGGAGAGGGGAGATGTCGTCCAAAAAGAATTTATCCGGATTGCTTAAAGATGTCGAAATGGTAAACGAAAAAGGTATTTTTATGGAAATTTTGGAATCTGAATTCGAGAAAAATGATATTGAAATTTCTTTTATCGCTTTGAACGAAAGTAATATGGAAGAATCCATCCGTGAGATAAAAGGGTATTTGGAAAAAATTTAGAGCTATATGGGAGGAATTATGAGCAAATCTTTACAGTCAACGAGAGAAATGGTGTTTGCTGCGATATGTATAGTGATTAACATTTTGTTGGGAAGTCTTGCGCAAATGTTGCAGATACCGCTCTTATTTTTAGATGCTATCGGCACCATCTTGTCCGCCGTCGTGCTCGGACCTTTGTTCGGGGCATTGACCGGTGGCCTAACCAATGTGATACAAGGTTTTATTACAAATCCCAAAGACATACCTTTTGCAATCGTAAATATCGTGATTGGATTGATCGTTGGATATATTGCAAAGAAGAAAAATTTTGATTTGAAAACAGCGATTATCACGGGGCTCATTTTGTCGATTGTCGCTCCTTTGATTGGAACGCCGATAGCGGTTCTCGTCTATGGCGGAGTAACGGGAGGTGGAACGGACCTTATATTTGCTTGGCTGTTGGCTTCGGGGCAAAAAATATTTACCGCGGCATTTCTTCCAAGAATTGCAGGCAATCTGATAGACAAGATTGGGAGCTGCCTGTTGGTGTCGCAGGTACTGAAGTATATTCCTAAAAAATACCAAAAGATTAAGGCTTGATGGAAAGACCGAGTTGGTTTGATATGAATCCGAAAGTTAGACTTTTAGCGTAGCGGTTTTATGACTGCTACGCTATTTTTGTGCAGATATTTTTTTATTTATACCGATTTGTTATCAATTAATGGAAAATCTCTTACGAAAATAAAAACTTTTACCCAAAAAATAAAAAACGAAGCTTAAAGTATTAGTGCCAAAAATCATTATTTGCGATATAATGAAGTTAATTCTATAAAATTTTGTAGAAGGCTGATTTTTTTATCGGTGAAAAGATTCACCGTCAATTTGCAGCAGAAAAGAGGAAATATGTTTTTAGAAGATACAATTGCCGCCATTGTTACCGCTTCAGGAGAGTCCGGTGTCGGCATCATACGAATAAGCGGCAGCAAAGCCCTGTCGATTGCAAATCAAATTTTTGTTCCCAAAAACAAGAACTTCAATTTGCAGGACAAGCCGAGATACTTAGTGCTGGGGAATATTGTCGATGAGACGCATTCCATCGATGAGGTTTTGTGCAGCTATATGAAAGCACCGCATAGCTATACGACTGAAGATGTCGTGGAAATAAACTGCCATGGCGGGTATCAAAGTTTGAAAAAAACCTTGGAACTCGTGCTCAAACATGGCGCTCGCTTAGCGGAGCGAGGCGAATTCACCAAAAGAGCATTTCTAAACGGACGAATTGATTTGTCGCAGGCGGAAGCGGTTATGGATATCATCACCGCCAAAACGGGTACGGGACATGAAATTTCCCAAAAGCAGCTGGATGGAAAATTATCGAATACTCTGTCGCAAATGAGAGATTCGATTACGGAGGATTTGGCGAAAATAACGGTGGCAGTTGATTTTCCGGAAGAGGATGAGCCGGAGGTCACCTATCAGGAACTGATTGACTCATTGGATAAAACTTTGGAGCAGATTCATAAGATGATTGCGAGTTTTGAAGTCGGGAAAATTTATCGAGACGGCTTGCGGACCGTCATCGTCGGAAAGCCGAATGTAGGGAAATCTTCTTTGTTGAATGGAATTCTGCATGAAGAAAGAGCCATCGTAACGGAAATTGCCGGAACAACGAGAGATGTAATCGAAGAATTTTTCACGCTTGACGGGACACCGATTCGTTTGATTGATACGGCGGGGATTCGAGAAACGGATGATGTGGTTGAAAAAATCGGAGTAACGCGCTCGATGGAATCCATTGCGTCGTCGGATTTGGTTATTCATGTGCTGGACGGCTCGCGAGAACTGGATAGAGAAGATATTGAAATCATGGATATGACGGAGGATAAGCGAGTTATTGCCATCATCAACAAGGCTGATTTGGAGCAGGAGATTGATATGGATGTGGTGGCTGAGCGTTTGGACCCGGACAATACCATTATGGCATCGATAAAAAACGGCCAGGGAATTGAAGAGCTGATTGAGGCAATCAAGCGCATGGTTGAAATTGAAGGATTGTCCGTTGATAATGAATATATGATTAACAATGCGCGCCATAAAAATGCATTGGAACGAGCGGGCGAGGCATGCGAAGATGCATTGCAATCTCTTTATACCGGTCTTCCGCTGGACATTATCGAAACCGATTTTCGTAATATCTGGAATATTCTCGGAGAAATTACCGGAGATACCGCATCGGAGGATTTGCTCAATGTGATATTCTCAAGATTCTGCATCGGAAAGTAAGCTGAAAACACTTCAATTGCAGAAGTCTGATGATGCAATTTGTTGAGGAGGTAAGATGAGAAATTTATACATTCAACAAAAAGTGTTTAAAATTATGGACCATTATCCCATCTGGGATGAAGCCGATAATGTCGTTTATCAGGTGGACCAGGAATTTCAGCTGATAGGAAAGACGATTCATGTCTCGGATGCGACAGGAAATTGGTTATTTACGGTGCGACGGGAAATCTTGACTTTGCTTCCTCGTTTTGTCGTGGAGTTTGCGGATGGACGGGAGCTTTTTCTGCAGAGCAAACTTTCTTTTATGTATAAAGTCATTGAAGTCGAGCCGACGAGTTTTGGAATAACCATCGAGGGAGATTTTTTCAGCAAAGAGTTTGAAGTGCTGAAAGAGGGAAATCCGATTGGTAAAATCAGTCGAAAGTGGCTCAGCTTTGGCGACAAATTTGCCATTGAGGTACTTGATGAAGAGCATGAGGAATTGTTCGTGGCTGTTATGATTGCGCTGGATGCCATCATTGATGCGGCACAGTCAAAATAAATGAAGCTATGAGAATAAATTATAAGCTATTGTTGAAATATCTATTATCCGAATTAAATAATGGTGCAAATTTTCTTTATGTAGATAAAAAATAATTAAAGGAATGAATTTAGGGTAAATTATTAATAAAGGAAGTGAAAAAGTTGAAAAAAAGAATCGCGCTGGTCGTATATCCGGAGTTCAGTTTTCAAGAGATTGCCAATTTGTCGGCATTGTTTCGTTGGTATTATGACAGTAAAACGGTGGTGTTTTCATCGGATAAACAGCCGGTTGTTTCCGAGGAGGGTTTTGTGATTTTACCTCAGAAGAGCTTTGAGGAATTTTCCAAAGAAGATTATGACTGTCTGATTCTCTCCGGATGCAGCGATTTCAGAGAGGCGATTGAAGATAAAAAACTGGATGACTTTCTAAAGCAGTTTCAAGAAGAAAAGGAATTTGTTATAGGAGCCATTTGTGCGGGTCCGATGTTCCTGTCTAAAGCTGGAATTTTGGATGGGAAAAAATTTACCAATTCACTTTATGCTCAAATGAATGAGCGTTTTTCCTTTATTGATGAGCAAAACCTGGTATATGCACCATTGGTGGAAGATGGAAATGTCATCACGGCAACCGGCGATGCATTTAATCTTTTTGCCGTCGCCGTCGCTCGCAAGCTGGGATATGATTGTCCCGAGAATGCTTATGCCGGAATAGGGGGCGAGTGGTGTGAAGATGATTTTAAATTTTATCTCGGTGAAGAAGAATTGGTAAAGATGGAAGATGCCTTCGGGAAATATTTTAAATAAAGGAGATAGGATATGAACAAGTTGGTAAGTTTTTTGGAAGAGTTGGAGGAAAAAGACATTTATTACAAGCTCAACAAAATCAGAGACGCTATTTTGGTTGAGGTGGTTATTCCGGGAGAGCGCTGGGAGGTCGAATTTTTTCAAGACGACTCCATCGTGGTTGAGAAATTTGTCAGCGACGGAATACTTTACGATGAAAAGGAATTGGAAGTTCTATTTCGCGAGTTTTAGATCTTCTTAATCAATGAATCAGGAGAGTTGTTATGCAATATAGTATAAAAGAGTATGATAGTTATAATGAAGCGGAGGTCATGAGATTATATGATTCGGTGGAGTGGAGCAATTATACGAAAAATCCGCAGATGCTGAAGAAGGCTTTTGCTCATTCGCTCAAAATATATGTTGCATATCTTGAAGATGAATTGGTTGGACTTATTCGGGCAGTTGGGGACGGACACTCCGTCGTATTTATTCAGGATATTTTGGTAAAGCCTTCTCTTCAGCATCAGGGAGTCGGGAAGGCTTTGCTGAAAAAGATGATGGAGGAATATCAGGATGTATATCAAATGCATCTGTTGACGGATAACCGTCCCGATACAATTGCTTTTTATCAATCCGTCGGGTTTGTGGATGTCGCTTCTCAAAACTGCATATTATTTACGAGGATAGAACAGAATGAGCATTTATAAATCGGAAGAGGGAAAACAACAATCCCTTGCATTGTACGATGAGCAGATTTCAAAATTGGATTTTTTTACGGATTTATATGTCGAAACTTCTTTTGGAAAAACGCATTTGATTGAAACGGGAAATTTGCAAGGGACACCTTTGCTTATTTTTCATGGAGGAAATACAACGACGGCATATTGTCTGCATCTGAACCGATTTTTGTTGGCAGATTTTCATATCTATGCGGTGGATACGATCGGTCAGATTGGAAAGAGTGACGAAATTACGATTTCGCATCGCAATTATGACTATGGTCGCTGGGCGAGCGAAGTGATTGATGCGCTTGGATACCAAAAGATGGCTTGCTTCGGGATATCTTACGGAGGCGGTATTTTGACAAAATTGATGGCGATTTCACCGGAAAAAATATCCAAAACGCTTTTAATGATGCCGGCAGGAATTAGGAATCCGTCATCATTTTCGATGATGAGTGTTTTTGTGCCCTTTATCGAATACGGTTTTTCGAAAAAGGAAAAGCACCTGCTCGATGTCGTCGCTCAGATGACTTTGTCGAAGGAATTGATTGACAAAGAAACCTTGGACATGATTCGTATAAGCTTTGAGCATGTAAAAATAAAAGCGGGCATGCCGACGGAGGCCAAAGTCAGAAAGCTCAAAAATTATACGGCACCTACCTTGGTGATTGGTGCGGAGAAGGATTGTTTTTTTCCGGCAAAAAAAATCTTGCCTCGTGCCAAAGAATTGTTTCAGGATTGTCGGATTCGGATGCTTCGGGATGCAGGACATATTCACAATTTGCCGGCGAAAGAGAAACGCATCATTATCGATTTTTTGAAATCGTAAAATGAAGCCGTAAGGTGATGAGGGGAGGCTCGTCTATGAAAAAAAGAAAACTTTTTTGTGAGATTTCGCCGACAACATACAAGATTTCGCAGTGGAAAGAGCGAACAAAAAGAAATTTGCAAGATATCTTGTGTTTTGAGAAATTTGCCGATGAAAAGTGCGAGGAATCGTTGCCGGTGCTGATTTATAAACATAATTCCTTGATAAGACGCGTCTTAGGCGATGTCGATTTGGAATTGCAGGAGAATAAAGCGACCAATTTGGCTTTGGCATCGCCGAATGTTTCCGGGATTTTAATAAAACCTCAAGAAATATTTTCATTTTGGCGATTAGTAGGAGAATGCAGTGAGGCCAAAGGATATAAAAAAGGGCTCACCATATCTTTGGGAGAGACTTCTTCGGGGATCGGTGGAGGCATGTGTCAGTTTACCAATCTGATTCATTGGCTGGTTTTACATACGCCGCTGGAAATTGTGGAGCATCATCATCACGACGGGCTGGATTTGTTTCCGGATTACGGCAGACAGGTTCCCTTTGGGACGGGAACATCTATTTTATATAATCACAAGGACTATCGATTCAAAAACAATACAGAGCTGGTTTATCAGCTCATCGTCTATGTAAAAGATAAATATCTCTGCGGAGAGATCCGAGCAAGTGAGCCCTTGCCGATTAAATTTCATATTCATCCGCAAGAAGAGTATTTTATAAAGAAAGAGGATGGGGTCTATCGAGTCGGTCAAGTCGTTCGCAGCTGCATCGATAAAAAAACGGGCAATATCATTCAAAGGGAAATTATTAAGCATAATTATGCAAAAGTAATGTATGATACGACGGGACTCGATTTGAACTGGAGAGAGTAAGGATTGTAAAAATTGTAAAGAAAATTTTGCTACGGATGTTATTGAATGTTAAGGGCTGAAAATCCTTGGATTTTCAAGGTTGAGATTCTGAAAGCGAGATAATGATGAAAATTCAAATTGGCGGATATGTACTGACAATAGATGAGGAGAGAACGAGAGATTATTATCGACATAAAGCTAAAGAGGCGGACTGTATTTGTGAAGGCTGCAAAAATTATAGGGAGTTTGGCAAACTGAAGTCTCATCCTTTGGCGGATTTTTTAAAGCCGTTTGGATTGAGGGTTGAAGATTGTGTCGAAAGCTCAGCAATTTATGCGGAAGAGCCGGATTTTGTTTTCTACGATGTTTGGTATCATTGCTGTGGGGAGATTCTCACGACGGGGCAAGAGCCGGTAACCATCGATGGAATAGCGGTATCCTTTTCCGGCGAATGCCATTTGCTTGAGGAAGATTTTCCATTGCCCGCCATTCAGATAAATCTTTGGCTGAAGATACCATGGCTTCTTGCAAGCGAGAACACTTATCTGGACAAATGATTTTGAAAATTTTTTGAGGAACAGAGCAAAGTCAATTTGCCAGAAGAACACCACTCGCGTTACAAACACAATCAAGATGAGAAGGAGAAAATATGATAAGAACGATAAAAATTGAAGAAGTCGATGAACATGCAGAGCAAATCAAAAGGATTTACTGCGAGGCGCTTGGCTATTCTGCTGAAGCTGCAGATTTTTTGATAACCAGAATAAAAAATGCCGAAATGAAGGGGCTAAATTTGCTTTTATTAGGCTGTTTTGAAGAAAATTTCCTGATTGGTTTTGTTTTTGGATTTGATTTCGCAAAAGGCAACTGGTGGGAGCAACAGATAGCCGAAAGATTGCCAACGGACTATAATTGGTACGAAAACACCTTTGAACTCAATGAACTGGCTGTAGAGCCGAAGATGCAGGGAAAGAAGTACGGCGAAAAATTGATGCGTGTACTGATGGATGAGGTAAAAAGTAAAAATATTTTGCTTGGTACGGCAAAGCATAATAATGAGCATGTTCTCCGCTTTTACAAGAAACTCGGTTTTGAGATCCTGATTGATAATTTTTTCTATGACGGCAATTCCTATAATGAAAGTGTCATTATGGGTATAAAAAGATAAATCGGATTTTTAATCGAATGGAAAGGAAGCAATATGGATAGTATCGGAATCGCATTTGCCATTATACCGCTTTTTATAATCGGAACGATGATCTTGATATTCGGGGTTGTATTATTTGTTGTTATTAAAGTATTTTCAGAGTCGGCTCGGAATAAAAAGATGCCTGTGATTCAGGTAAAAGCGGTCGTTGTTTCAAAACGCAATAAAACGAGCGGTCATTCAAACACCACATTTACAAAATACTATGCTACTTTCGAGTTGGAAAATCGAGAACGAATGGAACTGGCAGTTTCCGGAACGGAAATTGGGATGTTGGCGGAAGGCGATGCGGGAATGTTGACATTTCAAGGGACGAAGTATCTGGCGTTTGAGCGCTGGGCGACGCTGGAAATGGAAGTTTAAAGTATAGAAGATAACCAAATGGATATGAGCACTACATGCTAAGGGGTGTTTTTATGGATAAACAAAAAAAGAAAAAAATTGTGAAATTGTTTCTTGCGACGGTATTATTCTTAATTGTCGGATTTGCATGGACGGTATATGTTAATCTGGAAGGTTATCCATGGGCGGAGTATTTATCGAGAAGAGGAGCACAAAAATATCTGGATAGACAATATCCGGATAGAGATTTTATAGTGACCGGCTCTCGCTATGAAAAACCATGGTTTAATCCTTGGCGAATGATAATATTTGTCGAATCTCAAAGCGATCCGTCGCTTTCTTTTGACATGGAGATGGATTCATATACCGAGGTATTACATGACAACTTTGCTTTGAGACAACAAGAGAAGATTGCAGAGCAGATGGATAGAGAATATGATGAAATAATTCGAGCTTTATTATTTGCGAAAGAGTATCCTTATAAAATTGAAAGCCTCGATACCGATATGAATTTTGGTTATACTTCTTATTCAGACGATCCGAAGGGAAAAACCAATACGGAAGATTTATTGATTGACAAGAAGAATGACATTGAATTTTTCAGTGAATATCGAGGGGAAATTAGAATGGATGTGGTGGATCATGAGATAAATGATGAAAGTTTAATCAAACTTTTCTATGATACTAAAAATTATTTGGAGAAGAACAACATATCATTCCATACTTTAAAGTATAAACAACAAGGGCTCAAAAGGAAGGATGATCCGGATAGGGATATTGAAATTCTTCTTATCAATTCTGAAATATATACGAAGGAGAACCTTTATACTCTCGTTCAAAGACAATTGGAGGAGCAAATTGAAGCAAAAGAGTAATTGGATAAAAATATTGTCGGCAGTAGTATTGCTGTTGTTGAGCTTCAGCATGGTCGCCTGCCAAACAAATGTAGATCAAACGCCGAAAACACAAAAAGTACAAGAGAATGAGACTCAAGAGAATGTGAAAAAAACGATTCAGGAAGACGGCGTCTATACTTCCAAAGAAGATGTTTCTTTATATATACACAACTACGACAAGCTGCCGTCCAACTATATCACGAAAAAGCAGGCTCAAAGTCTCGGCTGGGATAACAAGAAAGGTAATCTGTGGGAAGTTGCGGAAGGAAAAAGCATCGGCGGAGACCGATTCGGGAATCGTGAAAAGCTGCTCCCCGATGCAAAAGGAAGAATTTGGACAGAATGTGACATCGATTATTCCGGCGGTTATCGCAATGAGAAACGCATCGTGTTTTCAAATGACGGCCTGATTTATTACACGGATGACCACTATAAGAGCTTTGAAAAATTATATGAAAAATAATTTTATCGCCGGTGGATGAATTTCAAAAAAGCTTACACACAGCTCAAAGCTTGGTATTTTTTATGAGTAAATTTATAGAAAGAGAAGGAAGATATGAAGACGGTGGTACTGCATTTCAAAAATATCCGAACGAGAACGCAGGTGCATGAGTATTTGAAAAAAGAGTTGCACTTTCCGGATTACTATGGTGAAAATTTGGATGCGCTATGGGATATGCTGACGAATGAAAATGAAGAATTGGAGATTATCATTCGAAATGGCAATGAGCTTATAGAAAATCTCGGGGAATATGGAAAAAATTTGCTGGATACGATGATTGAAGCAGGTGAAGAAAATCCGGTGCTCTTGATGGAGTGGGAGTAAAATTTTTAAGAAACGGCATAGCATCAAAATGGTTATTGAGGATGTATGTTGAGCTCAACCCCAAATTTTCGAATACCATTTTTTAATTTCCTGTTAATTTCATAGAACAAATTTGCCTGGAAGCATCGGCAAAGTGTTGTTTTTTATCGATTCTTTTATTGGTCTTTGTTTGAAAAAACTCTTTAAACAGTATAATGCTTATGGATTCGAAAAGTCATCATTAAAATGGTGGCTTTTTTGTGAAGATTGATTCTTATAATCGTTGTTTCAACTATGATACTAGACCATTTGAAACAAAATCCTTGCAGAAGTCAACGATTTTGTATTATAATATCCTAAAGTTATTTTTATTTACAACATGAGCCTTTAGATTTTTGGAAATACGATTCCAATTTGACGGACTTGTATTTTTATGCTGGAGGCTCTTAATTGTTGTTTAAGAGGAGGAAAAATGAAAAAAAGATTTTTATTGATACTATGTGTAATAGCGGCATTGTCATTGGCGGCCTGTCAGAAGCAGGAAGCACCGAAAGAGAATGCGCAAAACGAAGGAAATCAAAATAAAACGGAGCAAGCCGAGAAGATGGATGCTCCAATCGTAATCGGGCAGACATGGGTGGTAGGCAATACCGAGCCGACGGATTCTTCCGTGCCATGGTCGTTGACGAGCCATGGTGTAAGTGAGACCGTGTTTATGTTGGATGAAAAAGGAAAGTTGTTCTCTCGATTTATCGATTCTTTCGAGCGAGTAGATGATTTGACATGGAAGGCGATTACAAAAAATGAGGCGAAATTTTCGAATGGCGATTTGGTGGACGCAAATGCGATTGCTGATGCGATGAATGCGATTCAAAAGAATAATCCTCTGTCCAATGCGACTGCCGGCATGGTAAACTTTACCGCAACGGATGACAAAACATTGGAGATAAAAACGGAGAGACCTTTACAGCGTTTGGATTCGTTTTTAACCGAGTGGTCGAACATCGTGTTCAAGGATTTGGGTAATGGGGAGTATGCTTATACCGGTCCGTATCAGATTCAAGAATTGAACAAGGGCATTGAATTGAAACTCGTGCCGAATCCGCAATATCCGGACGCGGACAAGAGAACCGATGTAAAAGTGATGGCATTTAAGGATACTTCCGCGTTGAAACTTGCGTTTGAGGCAGGCGAAGTGGATATGGCGTTTACCGTAACGCCGGAAATTGCAGCAATGCTGAAAGATGCGGGCAAAAATGTGAAGACTATCGATGCGGGCTATCAGTACTTTGGCATTTTCAATCTGAAAAGCGATGTGCTCAAGGAATTTGATGTGCGTGAGGCAATCAACTTGGGAATCAATCGGGATGAATATATCAAGGTGCTTCAAGGAGGCAAGGTTGCGACCGGATTTTTTGCTAATTATTATGATTATGCGGGAGACAGCATTGTAAAAAATGATGTGGAAGCTGCAAAAAAATTGTTGGATGATATCGGCTGGAAGTTAAATGCGAACGGAATTCGTGAGCGCGAAGGGAAAACACTTGATATCAAGTTGGTGACCTATCCGTCTCGTCCGGATTTGTCCGTCATCATGCAGATTATGGCATCGCAACTCAAGGAGATCGGATTTAATGTAACTACCGAAGTGGTTGACGGAATCGATAAGGTGGGTCAATCCGGAGCATTTGATTTGATTCTTTATGCACAGCATACCGCGCCGACCGATGACCCGAGCTTTGCGCTCAATCAGTTTTTCAGAACGGGTCAAGCGAAAAATCATGCGGGCTATTCTTCTGAAAAAATGGATGGCATTTTGGACAAATTGGGAGCGGAGCAAGATCCTGCGAAGAGAGTGGAACTTGCTAAGGAAGCGCAGGCGCAAATCTTTACCGATTTGCCGGTACTTTACTTGGTGGACCCTCAATGGCATATTGCGGTTTCCGAACGATTGGCGAATTATCGACCATATTGCGGAGACTATTATATTGTAAACAGCCAATTGATGAAGTAATCCTAAATCGGGAGCTGTTGCAGAATGAGATTTTTTCATTCTGCCGCAGCTCCCTTTTTTAATCCAACCGATTAGGCGCATAAAATAGTTACTATTCCCGTTCATGAAACAGAAAAAATGCTGATACTAAATGAAATTGGGTACAAAAAG
>JBGZSM010000082.1:0-14432 GCA_041853585.1 Filifactoraceae bacterium | reverse complement strand
CTCCATGAATGATTTCCTTTCTGCGGCTGTCTGATAAATATTGTAAGTCTTATTTCTACTTTTTACAAAGTGGAATTTCTTGTAAGACTAACTTCTACTTTGACTCCCGCCAAGTGGAAATTACTTTTTCACTTTAGGAGACGGAAAATAAAGCAATAACGATTGATTTAACACTTTAATATCAGGGGCAATTGTGCTATAATGATTGTGAAACCTTTGAAAAAAATTTTTGAATGGGAGAGCAAAATGAAAACACAGACCGATATTTTATTGGAGCGAGCGGATGAAATCTTGTTTGAGTCCATGCAGCAGATGGGCATTGAATCCGAAGTATCCAAGACGACCCTTGCTCAACAATTCAATCGCTATATGCAGAACCTGTTAGAATATAATGCGCATACGAATCTGACCGCGATAACGGATCCGGAAGAAGTGTATATCAAACATTTTGTCGATTCCATATCCGCCATCGTCGCGTTGAAATATCTCAACGATGAGCAGTATGAGCAAAAAACTTTTATTGATGTGGGGACCGGTGCGGGATTTCCATCCGTGCCCGTTAAAATAGTATTGCCGAAAATCCGACTGACTCTGTTGGATTCTTTGGCGAAGAGAACGAGATTTCTAAAACAACTGACGGACGATTTGAATTTAAAAAATGTGACGATTTTGCATCAGCGCGCCGAAGATGCCGCGAGACAAAAGGATAAGAGAGAGAGCTATGACTTCGTTTTGTCCCGAGCGGTTGCCAATCTGCCGGTGCTGCTTGAATATTGCCTTCCTTTTTTGAAAAAGAATGGATATATGATTTGCTTGAAAGGACCTTCCATCGACGAAGAGATACAAAAGAGCAAAAAAGCACTGAAGATTTTGGGCGCCGAGCTCATCGACATTTTGGATATTCAAATACCGTTCTCCGACTTTAACCACAAAATCGCAATTATAAAGAAGGTAGAAAACACAGACGGAAAATATCCGCGCAAGGCAGGGACGCCTTCGAAGGAGCCGTTAATGTAATGGGGAAAGCATGAATAAATTATACGAAATTGATATTGACAGAATCGTGGCGGACCAAAACCAGCCGCGAAAAACATTTGACGAGTCGGAGCTAAAGGAATTAGCGGACTCGATTAAAATCTACGGTTTGATTCAACCGATTATTGTCAAACCGAATAACAACAAAGTGGAGGCGACCGCAGACGAACAGACCTACACGATCGTGGCGGGCGAGAGAAGATTTCGTGCCAGCCAAATCGCCGGATGCCGAAACATCAATGTGCTGATTCGCACATCGACCGATTCGATGGAAGTATCGCTGATTGAAAATATGCAGCGAAAAGACTTGAACAAAATCGAAGAGGCTGCCGCTATCAAACATATTATGGCGGAAAAAGGCTATACGCAGGAAAAGATGGCGCAGGTACTTTCAAAAAGCAGACCGTATATCACCAATGCGCTTCGACTTTTGAATCTCAGCCCGCAACTTCAGCAGGCGCTGATTGATGAAAAAATTTCCGATGCCCATGCACGAGTTATCGTCGGCATCAAAGAGGAAAAAGAGAGAATTAAGCTGCTTGAAAAAATCATCAATGAAAAAATGTCCGTTCGAGAAGCGGAGCGACACAGCAAGCGACTTCGCGAAGACGAGCATGGATTCAACATTTTTTTGCGAGCGGCACTCGACCAGTTGGAAGATGCAATGGAATGCAGAATATATACGAAGGGAAGTCCGAATTCAAAATCAGGAACCCTGTGCATTTCGTATTTTTCGGAAGAAGAATTGGAAGTGATTATACAGGCGCTGATGGATCGATTTGTAAAATAGGAGGCTCTTATGATTTACTTGGATAATGCGGCGACCACTTTCCCGAAACCGCCAATCGTAATCGATACGATGTGTGAATTTATGAAAACGACGATGGCGAATCCGGGACGCTCGGGACATAAAATGTCAACCGAGACCAATAAAGAAATCTTGGTAGCGAGAATGAAACTTGCCCGGTTGATTGGCGCAAGCAATCCATTGCAAATCGCTTTTACAAAAAATGCCTCCGAAGCACTCAATATGGCGATATTGGGTTTGCTCAAACAGGGAGACCATGTCATTACGACGATGATGGAGCACAATTCCGTCATTCGTCCGCTCTATAAATTAAAAAATGATGAGATTATCGGATTGAGCGTCGTCAAAGGAGACCATGAAGGTTTTGTCGATTGGCAAGAAATCGAATCCGAAATCAAACCGAGTACGGCGCTTATTGCGGTGACTCATTCCAGCAATCTCATCGGCAGCATCAACGATATTGCGCATATCGGAAAACAAATTGCTGAAATCAACCGAAATCGTGAGCAGCCGATTGCCTTTTTGGTCGACTGCGCACAGACGGCGGGCAGTATTCCAATCGATGTCGAAAAAATGCATATCGATTTGTTGGCGGGCGCGGGACATAAAAGTTTGTACGGTCCGACCGGAACGGGTTTTTTATATGTCAGCGAAGATGTGTATCTCGATGCCGTCTATCGTGGCGGAACGGGCAGCAACTCCGAATCGCCCAACCAACCGGAATTTATGCCGGATATTTTGGAGACGGGCACACTCAATGCGGCGGGCATCGTCGGATTGCGCGCCGGAATCGAATATGTGTTGGAGCAGGGCGTTGAAAATTTGCAAAAGAAACAGCAGGAGCTGTTGGAATATGCCATTTCCGAATTGGAGCATATCGACTCCGTAAAAATTTTCGGCACCAAAGATGTGAGCAGACGCTCCTCGGTCATCTGTTTTAATATCGGAAAACAGGATTCTCAATCGATGACACAAAGACTCAGCGAAGAATTCGATATTGCAACCAGAGGCGGAATGCATTGTGCCCCTTTGGCGCACAGTCGAATGGGCACGAGTGCGCAAGGTATGATTCGTGCATCATTTTCATCCTTCAACACGAAGGAAGATGTCGACGCCTTAGTCGATGCCGTCAAAAAAATTATTGATACCAAAGAATGAATAGGAATATGAACGACAACAATCAAAATCCACCAAATGAAAGTCCGAATCAAAATCAAGGGACAAACACGCCGGAGGTTGTCAATCTGGACAAAGCAAAAATCGACAAGGTATTGGACTCGTTTTTGCGGGAGCAGGAGATTGCCAAAGAGCGTGAAAGACAGAGAGAAATTAAAATACAGAAGAAAAAAAGAGCAAAAAAAATGGCAAAAATCATATCTTTTGTCGGACTTGCTCTTTTTGTGCTTGTACTAATACTTATCAATCCGGAGACCAAGAAGCGTTATGAGCGCTATGTGGAATCGCAAGCGCCGAAACAGGAATATGCGTTCAACTACAATTATTCGCCGGGCATGAAGATTTTGCCGCTCAGCGACAGTTTGGTAATGTATGATTCCGGCAATATCCGATTGCTCAAAAAGGACGGCAGCGAGATTTTTGACATTCCGTTTTCGCTTGCCAACTGGGATATGGCGACCTCGGATCATGCCATCTATCTGTTGAACCGCATTGAAAAAATGCTTTACTTTATCGATGAGGAAGGCAATTTTGTCAATCAGGTATCGCTGAGCAATATCCCATCCAAGCTCTATTCCGGGAAAGCGGGCAATCTTGTTGTGCATTATAAATCGGAGGCGGGCGTCGAAGGCATCGTATTGTTTGACTCTTACGGAAATCAGCTCGAGGATTTGACCTACCCGAAAACCACCATCACATGGATTGACATCAATGAGCAAAACCAGACCACCGTACATGGCATGTATCGCGTCGAGCCGAAACTCACGAATTATATGTATCGATACAATCCGAAAGGCAAGCTCATTTTTTCCAAAAACTTTGAGGATGTAATTTTCTTTGAGCAATTTGAAAATGATTCCACCATTGCGATGGTGGATGTTAATCGTATCCAATTTTACAGCAAAACCAGCAATGAGCCGACCGTGTCCGTCGATTCGTTAATTCCTGCAAAACTGATTGCTTACGATAAAATTGAGCAAAATATTTATTTTTTGGATAAGCGCAACAAATTAAGGGTAATAAATATGCAAGGGGAGGTAATCGACGAAAAACATTTTCAAATCGAGTATGAAAAAATGGTAATCTATCATGGAAATCTATTAATGTTCGGTCAGGATTTTATTCGGACAAACAGCAAAGAAATCCAATATCCAAAGAAGATTGATAGTGTTTTTGAACTGGGGGATTATTTGGTGTGCGTTATGAAGGGTGAAGTTCGGATGACCAATAAAATGGAGTGAGTATGAACGAAGTAATTGTAAAAGAAACAGTAACATCTTTCAACAGCTTTGACTACATTTTTACGGCCTATGTACTTTGGCAAATCTATTTGGGATATACGCAGGGCTTTCGCGTTGTGTTGTACCAAACGATAAAATGGGTAGCACTTTTTGCAGCACTCTTTGCGGCGAACAAATATTTATTGCCGTATATGGAAAAGATGCCTGCGTTCATGGAGCGCAGCGCAAAGGTGAACGGGTGGTTTGTTGATTTTGTTATGCAGTTTAAACCGTCGAATGATTTAACTGCAATCATCTTTGAAGAAGTCGTCAAGAGTATTCCTTTTGACCGAATCGTATTCTTTTTAATTGTAATAGTTGCCGTATCCATCATGCTTCGAATTCTCGTGATGGGCACTTTGTGGCGAGACGAAGTGGAAGGACGCGCGGGCGGAATTATGCTCGGGCTACTCAAAGCGGCTTTTATGTGTTATGTGATTATGAGTTTTATCAGCACTTTTATGTCTGTGTCGAATCCGGAAGGTTTTGCGCGCTGGCAGGAGTCCAGTTTTATTTTATCGAGAGTGGGAATTAAATTTTAACAGGATGGCTTTTATCGGAAAGGAAGTCGTATGAAAAAGACATTGGATGCAAAAAATTGGGATTGCCCCAAACCGGTTATTGAGGCACAAAAAGCATTGAAGGAGCCGGAGGTTACCGAGCTGGTCGTTCATATCGGGAATATGACGGCGCGAGAAAATCTGAAACGATTTGCGGAAACGGGCGGTTATGATTATTCCATTACCGACAACAGCGACGGAAGTTTTACCATCAGCATTCAAAAAGAAGCGTGGACATCCGAGCAGACGGTGATTCCGCAAATCAAGGAAAAGAAAAAGACTGTAGGCGGAAAGACCTATCTGATTATCAGCGAGCGATTGGGTCAAGGCGCCGAGGAACTTGGAAAAATTCTGATGAAAGGATTTTTATATACGCTTACGCAGAGCGAGCCTTATCCGCACAAGATCCTGTTGCTCAACTCGGCTGTCAATCTGAGCACGATAAATGAAGAAACCATCGAGCATTTGAAGCGCTTGAATGAGCTTGGCACTCAGATATACAGCTGCGGAACCTGTTTGAATTTTTACGAGAAAGCGGAGGAGCTGAAAGTCGGCGAAATCGGCAATATGTATGATGTGGTCGAAGCGCTGAACTCAAACGAGACGATTACAATCGGCTAATCGAAAAATGTGAACCTGATTTTATGGATTTCATCGAAATCAGGTTTTTTGTTGCCCATCGAAAATGCATATCGGAAATGAATTCCAAAAAGAAATGACGATTTGCAAAATAAAATCATAAAAATAAATCGAAACACGAATTGTGATTTGGAAATAAAAATGGAAAACAAATCTCGATTCGCAGAATGAAAATACAAAATAAAATTGCAAAATCAAGCAAAAAAAGAGATTATCCAGCGAAGGGGGCAAAGATAATCTCTCTTTTTCTTTATGGGGTGGGGATGCGGTATGAAGACATCCCCTTTTGGTGTTATCCAAGGAGGGAGGTTCTTTTTCGTTTTCTCATTTCTTCTTTTCTTTTTCTTATTGTTTCTTCTTACAAACGCTATTTCTTATCTTGATAAGGGATCGATTCGACCTTTTCATTCTCATTGATCTCTTGAGAATAAATCTTATCCCAGATAGCTTTGCTTTTGTTATGGATGTCATCAATCTGTTGATAATATTTATCGATTTCGCGATTTTGACTCTCGGTTGCTTTATCGATTTCATCATAGATAACATCCATTTTCTTTTGTAATTCCGTAATCGCTTGATCCTGCTTGATGAGCAATTCTTTTTCCGTTTCGCTCAAAGCTTTTGAAGAACGGATATACTGCTCGTTGGTAGGGAGTGCAAGTTGTTCGTTGGTCGCATTTTGAACGAGTTTCTGCCAAAGCTCGGCATTTTGATGAACAAGTGAATCATACTCTTTGACTAAGCTGTCATGCTTTTTGAAAATCTCTTCGCTGATTTTTTCACGCTCTCGAGTCAGCTTTTCGATTTTGTCATAGAGTGGTTTCGCTGTCTTTTCATCATTGAGAAGTTGCTTTTTTTCTTTCTCGGACAAAAAGTCAAGCTCGTCCAAGTACTGCTGAATGCTTTCCGGCTGTATTGCAAGCTGATTGTCAAATGTGCTTGCGTTTTTCATTCCGCTCGTATTTTCGTCGGCTTGCTTTGCATGGTTGTCGTTTCCCCGAAGATATACTCCCGCAAATGCGAGTCCGGCAATCAAAATACCTGCGACCAGTAGGATGGTTCTTCTTTTCATCTTCTCTTCCTTTCGGTTCATTTTTTGTCGGCTTCGTCGGTACGCTTTTATTATAAATGAGGGCTTGGAGCAAAATCCCCTTCAAACTGCGTCAAGGTACAGGGAAAAATGTGGCAAAACTGGGGCAGAATCAATCAAAACCGCATTCGTTACAAAAATGCGGTCACTGATTTTTATTATTGATACCAATAGCATCGATTATTTTTCATCAACAGTTTTTAATTGTTGAAATTGCTCGTGATTCTCGGAATCGGATGTAATTTTCGGACATCAATTTTACTTGTTGAAATCACTTTTGGATTTTCTAATCGGTTTGAATATCAATCGCTTCGGATATTTATCGAGCCGGATTTTCCAAAAGCGGATGAAATTTTATGCAAAGAAATTCATTTTGTAGAACAGTTTCTGCATTACGATTGTGCAGGAAATAAAATAGTAAAGACTGCACCATCCTTATTTTCGGCGGTAATTTGTGCCTGATGTTTTTGAATGATATCTTTGGTAATCGAAAGTCCGATGCCGATATTTCCGTCATCTCCTTTATAAAAGCGCTCGAAGATATGGGGCAAATCCTCTTCGGAAATTCCTTTTCCGTCATCTTGAATTTGAATGATAATAAAATCATCCTGTCGGTGACAATGAATTTCGATATGACTTTTCGCATAGCGCGCCGCATTTGCAAGAATATTAACAAACGCGCGATCCAACAATTTTTCATCCCCGTCAATCGTCACGAGATTTTCATCAAAATGATGTGAAATAGTGATATTGTTTTTGTCCGCCGCCGCTTTGATTCGCCAAGAGCAATCGTAGAGCAGTTCTTTCAGATTGATTTTCTCATATTCCATCTGCAAATCATCCGTATCCATTTTGGAAAGAAAAAGAATTTCATCCACGAGGGAGGACATTTTCTCGCTCTCCTTGATAATGATATCGGATGCTTTTTTCTCATGGATGATGCCCGATTGGATTCCTTCGGCATAGCCTTGAATCGACATCAGAGGGGTGCGCAGCTCATGGGATGCATTTTGGAAAAAGTGCTTTTGACTCTCTTCCGCGCGCTCAATCATCGCCGACATTTTTTGAACCGTCTGAGCCACATCGTTGAATTCTTCATACGGTAAATCCTGTAAATCGGGCAGCGATTCGCGTCTGCCCACTCGAATGATATAGTCCTTGAGTTTGGCGAAGGAAGTATCGATTTTCTTTGCCATGCCGAAAAATGCCAAAATCGACAGAAGTCCCGAGCCGAGCATCAACAAAACCAAAATCCAACTGAGCAGATTCAAAAAGTTTTGGATGGGCGTAATATTCGTAAATACGAGCAAAGTATAAGTTTTTGGCGGTCTGACGCCGCTTTTGACAATGTAGTAGTCCCGATATTCGCCTAAATAAATTTTGGGACGCACATAATAGGTATTGCCGGCGACATCGATCGTAAAAGAATACTCCTCCGCAATGCTCGGATTTCGTCGCACAAGATTCGACATCGCAATGCTTCGCTCTTTTTCAACATCCGAAAGCCAAGGCTCTTCGGGATACAAAATTTTGTATTTCTCATCCAAAATGATGTAATATGCCGGAATAATAAATTCCGATTCCTCATCGTCGAGGGAAGCATTTTCGAATCGATTTTCATAATATCCGTCAAAATATAAAAATTCTTCTTCAATCGCTTCAGCGGTACTGCTTTCGATATATTGTTGAATTACGATGTTGAAGGTGGCGTAGATGATACCGAAGGCGGCAACAAGTATCAGCGAAGGAATCAAAAGCAGACTCGATTTCAACTTTATATTTTTCACAGGCTACTCCTTTAGAGCGAGTTTAAATCCGAATCCCCAAACGGTTTCGATTTGGACATTGCTGTCATGAGAACTCAGTTTTTTGCGTAATCTTTTGATCGTGTCGTCGGTCACTCGCGTTTCCACATAATTGTCATAACCCCAAATCATATTGAGCAATTCTTCTCGAGATACCGCCTTATCCTGATGCTCGAACATATAGCTCATCAAAGCAAATTCGGTATTGGTCAGCTTGAGCTCGGTATTTTGACAAAAGGCTGATTTTTGTAAAAGATTCAGCGTGATATCGCCGAAGAAAAGCTCGTCCGCATTGCTTTTTTCATTTGATTTCGACAATCGTTTGAGCATCGCTTTGACACGCATCGTCAGCTTGACCGGAGAAAAAGGTTTTGTAAAATAGTCGTCACAGCCCAAGGTAAAACCGGTAATATAATCCGCATCCGTTCCGCGAGCCGTCAGCAAAATAATGGGCACTTCGGATTTTTTACGAATGGCGGAGCAGATGCTGAAGCCGTCCGTTCCGGGCATCATCACATCCAAAATAACCAAATCCGACGGAGATTGCTCGAATTTTCGCAGCAAGTCATCGCCCGTATCGAACAGCTCCACTTCATATCCCTCTTCCGTCAAAAATTCCCGTATCAGTTCGCGGATATTTTTTTCATCGTCAGCCACATAAATGGTTGTACTCATAGAGTCTCCTTTCCGTAATCGGAGAATGATTTCTAAAATCAATTCGTCTCATTGTTTCTCTCCTAGATTATATCATACTCCATCGGGCTTCACAAATTTTGCTATATCGGAGAGAAGCCTTAGGCAAGAGTTTTTATCGACAATAAAAATAATTTTTGATTTGCGCCGAATTTCAAAACGCAAAATTCTTTCATCGAATAAAGATTTTTTCCGTGGAACATTTATAATGTGCACAAAACAACAAAAAATATCGTAACAACGAATACTCTAAAAGATAATTCAAATTTAATAATCACGGACATTTTTTTGTGATATAATTCATATAAATTCAGAAGTGAAAACAGGGGTCACTTCACAACATAAGGGGGTAATATGAGAAAAAAATTTTTTGTTTTTTTCATGGCGGTATTGATGGGAGCTTTCTCAATATTGCCGGCAGAAAAAGCGGTTCATATTTATCGATAGGGGATATTATTGAGATAAAACGGAGCGGTTGCAAAACAGCCCATAAAAAATGGCAAACTCGTAAGAGTGAGCCATTTTTCTGTTTTATAAGCCAAATGCTCTTTTAAACCGGATTTTTCCCATCGAAAAAAGCTGTTGCAGAGCAGCTTATGATACAACAGTTTTTTATATGTAAAACCCGATGCGGCGCATCGGGTTTTGAGTTGGAATATCCGAAGGCAAGGATTGAAAATCACATCCAAGCATTCTTTTCAATTACTTCTTCGAAAAGAAGAATGAAACCACAGCTACCAGAATAACTGCTCCAAGTATAGACGGAATCAATGCCATCCCTGCAAGAGACGGTCCCCAAGCTCCGAACAAAGCCTGTCCGATTGAAGAACCGAGCAAACCTGCAATAATATTTGCGATAGTGCCCATTGATTTTCCTTTGTTAGTAATTGCTCCTGCGATTGCACCGATAAGTGCACCTACGATTAATGACCATATCCAGCCCATAGTAAACCTCCATATAAAAAATTAAAAACTAATAACCCCAATCTACATCACTATTCTACACGAGAATCCAATTGCTCTTTGATTTTTTCATTTCCTTTGTTCAGCGCACTTGAAACCTTGCTTGCGGAATCCGAAGCGAAAGCCGAAGTGGATTCGGCAACCTGTGCCAAATTATCCTGAACGGTTACAGAATCTCTTTCATGTTGCTCCTTCGTTTTTACATCGGAAGCTTTTACATTGACTTCGATTACTTCCAAATGAGTCATTTGGCGAATCTCGGTTGAGATAATATCCTTAATATCCTGATAGATTTTAGTAATATCTTTTCCGTATTCCGTAATGATATCCAAATCGACGGCAACTTCTTTTTTGCCAACTTCCACATTGATGCCCTCCGTTACATTTTCGGAATTCACAAGCTTATTCTTGATGCTCGTGAACAAGCCTCCGTTGACGGCCAACAGACCGTCCACTTTTTCCAAAGCGATGCCGATGATTTTTTGAATCACGCGGTCCTCATAAGTCAACTCTCCTTTGATTCCGTTTTTATCTACCGTTTCCGTAACTTGCTCATTTATTTTTTTATCCATTCAATTCCTCCTTAGAATGAAAGATTATTCCACACGCCTTGAAGGAGTGGAAATATTTTTTTGGTTAGCTGTATCTTTAAAAGTGATTTCGGTTGAAATCTCCTTGTTGATACCTAAAAGGTTTTTCAAATCCGATTGAATCTGTTCAATCAGCAATTCGGATTTGCCGACAATGCCGGAAGTGCGTCGTAAATCACCTACGATGTCGATGATAATTTTATCTTTTTTAGTGTGTACCGTAACTTTTGGCTCGTCAATCCATCGATTTTCCTCAATGATGAGACGAACATGGCTTTCGATAGCGGAACTTTTCAGTTGCAACTTTCCTTTTTTATCTTCGGATAAAGTCAACAAATCATATCGGTCGAGATAAATCCACATGAAGAAAATATAGAAAATGCAGCTTATTAAAAGAATGATTCCGCCGTAAAAATAAAAGTAATGTACAAAATTACCTAAAGGTAACATTGACAGGGAAGGCAATCGCCTTTGTAGGCCGACGAGCGATTGGTAATGCGTAATCACTTCATATAAGAATAAAATGAGTATCAACATTGCCAGAGTCGCAATGATTTTTTTTCTTGTTTTCATAATCACCTCTTTATAAACAAGGTGCTCGTATCGAGCTTGTAGTTCAAGTAAAAATTCGGTGATGAATTCATGTTGCTCAAGCTTTGACGACTTTTATATAAAATAAAAGACCATGCTCTATCAAATGTAAATTTGATAATATAGAAACCGGTCTAAAGAATTTTGAATATCAAATTATATAAAAAATCGAAAGAATATTTCTACTTGCTTATTTATAGTATACCCGATTGGTAGGAATTATAAACAATAATTTAAAATAGTACACTTTGTTATGCTATCGAAGTGTTCCAATTACAATGAAAAAATATTAGACTTCAATTAAAGAATTTGTTGTAAAATCCTAGGGAAATATCAATTTTATTTGCAAAAATCCAAATTAGGATTTTGAAAACCGATTTATAAATTTGAAGTTCGATTTAGAAAACAAGAATCCAAAATCGAAGCTCAAATCATAAAATGGAAATCTAAAATGCATATTCGGTTCAATCCTAAAAACAAAAAACAAAGAACCCCATCGCTGGAGTTCTTTGAAGCGGAGTAAAAAGTATGATAATAGTTTTAGTAATTTGCAAGTTTAGTTCCAAGTGCTTTGCACTCTTCAGTTTCCGGTACGCCTGGCGTATTTTGAGCAATCAGCCCTTGGTCACCCAATAGATTAGCGCCCGCTTTTTCGCAACGATCGTACCAATTTCTCATCCATTCGCCATCGCCCCAATCGTATGAACCGAACAATGCAAGCTTCTTGCCCGCAAGTTTGTTTTCGATTGCTTCAAAGAACGGCTCAAATTCAGCTTCTTCCAACACCTCTGCTCCCATTGCAGGACATCCGAGTGCCAATGCATCATACGCAAGAGCATCCTCAGGCTTAATTTGAGAAACTTCAAAAAGTGCTACTTCCGCACCAGCAGACTGAGCTCCTGATTTTACAGCCTCAGCCATCATTTCTGTGTTACCGGTTTGTGACCAGTAGATTACTGCAATTTTGTTCATACGAATTCCTTTCTACGCGGTTTTGAATATTTGATTTAGTGACATACCCTTATCGATTCGATTACAGACATTGTTTCGACATCGGGTATATTTTTCGAATAGCATTTTGGCAGAACACACATCGCCATAAACTTTCCAATAGCCGCTGATTTTATAATTTCTACCTTGATGCTCCAAAAAGCCAAGTACATCATCCAGCGGATAGCCCAAGAAAATTCCAATCTCATGCGGAAATTCCTGCTGGCTTTGCAATCGGAAAGACAGATGCTCAAGAATACAATCCAGACCTTTCTCAATCGGATAGCCTTCCTGTTGAAGCAGAATCAAATTTTCCTTTTGATAAATCGTCCGCTCCAAAAGTTCCCTGCCATATACAAGAATTAGCGTGCGTGATTGGCAAAGACAAAGTCGTTTGAGAAAGATGGACTTTGAATTAAAATGCCGATTGAGCTTGTCCAGCTCCTGCTCGATATTGTCATAAGTTTTGTGACAAACCGAAAGCAAGTTCGCACATTTGATGCCGGCGAGTGCCGGTGTACAATGAAATCCTAACAGATAATCAAAGCTGTGCTTTTGCTTATAACTTTGCATACTATCTCCTGTGTCAATCTGAAATGCTACATAACGTAAGTTAGTTTTTGCTAACAAATACAATTTAACATAGAAAAATCGTTCTGTCAATTAGTCGTAGCTAATTTGCATTAAAAATTTTTTGAAGAGAAATTTTGTGTGCAGACAAAACTTTATTTGTCCCTCCGATTGCAATTTTAATTTTGCATCCGGCGAAGTTTATTTCACGAATCGAATTTTGATTTTGTTTAAAAATCCGAAACGAGATTGAAAATAAGCATTACAACTGTACGGAAAACCAAAATATTAATTTTCGGCAAAAAAACTTGACGAACTTACTTTCAATAGTTAATATTCTAGAAAGAAATATTTTAAAAATAGGTAATATAATTAGATGTACTCTTATGTGATGGCGTATATCGTTTTAATTTTTATGATATTGGCAACTCTCTTTATTCATGTAGTCATAAAGAAAGGGCTCGCTTCGTTTGGAATTATAATGGTATTTTTCATTATGCCTCTTCTTATACAAACGGATAAGATGAGTTTTGAATTGGCAAATTGGATAGAATGTTTTCCGGCAAAGATTTTGTTTGTTGAGAATACAATAATGACTCACTCCCTGATTAATATATTCGGTTTTACTGTACTCAGAGGGTTTGTCAACCATATCCCGATTATTGTGTTGGGAATATTTTGGTACTATATGATCAAAGAATTATACAATAAGCAGATTATTTAAATTGAATCCTGCGAGTGACCTATTATAATACTTCGGTAAATTCCATGCTCACTTACGAAAATTTCTTTTCTAGTCTGTTCAAAATGAATGTGACTCTTAAAAATTTTTCTCAACTATCTTGTCAAATAAAACTTTTTATGGATATTCATAACAGATTGAAAAAGTAATTCTCTATTCTTTAGAAAAGAAAAAAATGCGTTTGCCTTTGCCTTGGCGAATGTCGATTGTCATTTGGAGCCGAATTTATTCTGCTTTTTTAGATTTTGTTTTGTGTAATCCTTTTACTGTTTTAAATAAAGATTTGAGGCAGGAAAGAAATTTTTTCGTTTTATTCCATTTTTGAATTTTTGTTATGAATTTTTATATCAAAGTATTGCATTTGCAAACAATTTTGTAGTATAATGCCTATGAGTTTTGCAAATCAATCAATGTTGTGATGTGACACTCAAATTTAGAAAAGGGGATTGGATATGAGAAGAATAAAAATTGCAATTATCATGATGACGGTATTGATTCTTGCACTTGCGGGATGCGGCAAAAAAACGGAGGGGGACACCGCGAATAATAAGGATGGTCAGACGACATCGCAAAATGTTTCGGGAACAAAAACCTTTGTGTCGAAAGAAGAAGGATTTACCAGCGAAGTTACTTACAGCTATGCGGATGGCAAAGTTACCAATCTTTCGATGGAAAATACATCAAGCTATGACTATTTGGATGTTGCAAATCAGTATGAAGCGCAACAGCTGATGCAAAACACCGTGAATTCTTATGCGAATATCGAGGGTGTTCGCTATGACATTGAATACGGCGAAAAAGAATTGCTTGAAAAGCTGATGGTTGATTGCAATGTTGCAAAGCTGGATGACATTCGAGGCATTCCGGGCATCGCAATCGACGGCGATAAAATCAGTATGG
>JBGZSM010000081.1:0-4140 GCA_041853585.1 Filifactoraceae bacterium | reverse complement strand
TTTGCTATTATCTGTGTTATACTTAGAGTGGGTCATGTGGATACTCCTTTACTGATTTTTTGGTCGAACTTAGTATACAGTATCTTCATGACTTTTTCTATACTTATTTATTACTATGCATTTGATTTTACAACTTACCATATTTTCAAAGTGCGGTTCAACGATATGTTTACCGACGCTTTTCGAAGTCTGTATCTCGAATCGAAAGGCTATGAAGTATCGCCGCTCGAATATGTGTCGCCTTTGGACACGCCGAAGAATATTATGATTCGAGCCGTCAAAAAAAGAGACGAAAATCCGATTGCAAAAGCGGAATATCAGCAAATCAAAAAGATGTTCGGGATTGACCCGCTCATCGATAAATTATAGTGGAGAAAATTATGAGTAAAAAAATGACTATTGGAATTGACATCGACGGAACCTTGACGCATCCGGGATATTTTATTCCGCATCTGAATAAATATTTTAATGTGAACATCGGCTACGAAGAACTTCGGGTGTATGATTTCAGAGAATTATACAATACGACGGAAAAAGAGCTGCACGATTTCTTTGTCGGTGACGGAAAGGGTATCTTGTTCAGCGTCGAATTGCTTGAGGGAGCGAAACAGACGGTGCTGGACCTGGCACAAAAACATGAGGTGCATATCATCACCGCGAGAAGAAAGGAAATTCACGAACGCACGAGATTGTGGTTGGACAAAGTCGGACTGGCGAGCATCGAGCTTCATTCGCTCGGAACGCCTGACAAAAAAACTTTGGCGGAAAAATTGGGCTGCCGATATTTTTTGGAAGACCATCCGACCGCCAGCACGGAAATCGCCGAAGCGGGAATTTCGGTCTTGCTGATGGATGCGCCGTATAATCGCGACACGCATCATCAAAATATGCAGCGAGTACACAGCTGGATGGATATACGAAAGGCATTGATGAATAAGGGAGTGCTGTAATGAGCCTGCGTTTATTTTTGATTTTTTTCAAAATCGGAATGTTTACGCTCGGTGGCGGGCCGGCAATGATTCCGATTGTGCAAAATGAAGTGGTCGAATCCAAAAAGCTCATCAGCGAGCAGGATTTTTTGGATTCCGTCGCCTTTGCTTCGGGATTGCCCGGAGCCATTATCGTGAATTTGAGCATTTTTGTCGGCGACCGCATCGCCGGCATTTTTGGCGCGCTGGCTTCCGCTTTTGGTGCAATCTTGCCCGCGTATCTCGCTATCGTCGTGCTCGCATCGATTTTTGATTTGATTTCAAGCTCTGAAATTATTCGGGCGATTTTTTTGGGCATTCGTCCGACCGTCATCGTGTTGATCGGAATTTCGCTCTACTCCATCATCAAGCAGACGAAGTATCAAGGAATTTCGATTGTGTTCGGCATCATCGCGTTGGCATTGCTCGCCTATTTCAACCTTTCCGCATTTACCGTCTTGGTGATTGCGGGCGTGGCGGGACTCGTCGTGTATGGAGTAAAGGAGGCGAGATGCTGACTCAACTTTTTATCAACTTTTTGAAAATAGGAGCGCTCAGTTTCGGCGGCGGTTATGCGGTCGTATCTTTGGTTCAATCCGAAATCGTTGAAAAATATCAAATCATCACCTCGGAGCAATTCGTCGATTTGGTCGGGCTGTCGCAAATTTCGCCGGGACCGCTCGCCATCAACGCATCCACCTTTGTCGGTTTCAAAACCGAAGGCCTGCTCGGGGCGGCGATAGCGACTTTGGCGGTCGTGCTCATTCCGATTATATTGTCGCTGAGCCTTTCGCATTATTATCGCAACAATGGCAAAAGCAAATTGGTGGCGCGTGTGATGAAAGGAATTCGCCCCTGCGTCGCACCGATTATTCTGATGGCGACCATCAAACTCTATCCGATGTCGATGGTGGATTACAAAAGCTATCTGATTGCGGGAATTGTTTTGGCAATCTATCTTTATAAAAAAGTGTCGCCCATCATGCTGTTGTTGATAGGCGGCGGCTTGGGATTTGTATTCTACGGAATTTTTTAATGAAGTTGAAATCAAAATCCAAATCGAAAATCTATTGGAAAAATAGTTGTCAGCAATTTATATTTTGAATAACTGTTCTTTGCTTTCCACCTTGTAGGGAACGGAGTCACCACCGATCCGCCATTCCATCGGAACGGAGAAAGTAGTTATGAAATCAAAATCTCGATTACAACGATAAATCCGACTTCGTAAACCGAAAATGAAAATCTAAAACAAAAATCCAAACCGAAAATCAAAATTTGAAAATCGTATTTGGATTTTTTATTTAGCAAATATCGTCAAAAAATTTTCCCTGATACAGATTGTGCGCACGCATATACCGCTGAATACCGTTTAACACATAACGCTTGTTGAGTACCCATCGCGGTGCAATCAAGTGTTTTTTGTTGCCGTCGCCGGTCAGCCGATGAATGACGATATGCGGTGGAATCTTCGTCAACAGATGGCTGATGAGCTCGATATATTCATCCGCCGAGCGCAGATAGAACGGATTTTTGTCAAAATAAAAAGCCAAATCCGTATGACGAAGCACATTGAGCATTTGCAATTTGATTCCCCAAACGCCCGCATCACATACATAGCGCAGCGAGTCTTCCATATTGCGCAGATTTTCACCCGGAAAATTCAAAATCAGATGCACGACGACGGGAATTTGGTATCGATTCAGCGCAATCATCGCTTCGTCAAAAACCGGCAATTCATAACCACGGCGAATAAAATCCGCCGTCTTTTTGTGAATGCTCTGCAAGCCGAGCTCCACCCAAAGAAAAGTTTTTTGCTTATACTCATTCAATAAATTCAACACATCCTCGTCCAAACAATCCGGACGAGTTGCAATCGCAAGCCCGACCACATCATCAAACGCCAGCGCTTCATCGTAAATCGCGCGCAATTTTTCTGCGGAAGCGTAGGTGTTCGTGAAATTTTGAAAATATGCTATGTATTTTGCATTCGGCCATTTTGGGCGCAACAATTCAATCTGCGATTGCATTTGCTCATGAATCGAAATCTTTCGATTGCCGGCAAATTCGCCCGAGCCGATCGGAGAGCAGAAAATACAACCGCGACTTCCGCAGTTGCCGTCACGATTCGGACAGGTGAAACCGCCGTCCAGCGACAGCTTGATAATCTTCGTACCGAAATTCTCCCGAAGCACATCATTTAAAGTGTAAAAAAGTTTGTTCTGCATAGTCACCACATCATTCGTTTTGATTTTATATCACGAGTTCCATTTTTTGATGCCAAAACTTGTTGGAAAAAATAGTTGTCAACAATTTGTATTTGAATAGCTTTTTTGCTTCCCCCCTTGTAGGGAATGATGCCCCCATCATCCTACCATCCATCGGAACGGAGAAAAGAATTAAGAGGTAGTTGGTTACGGATATACAATTTCACTATGTTCATTCAATATCTTCTTAACCCACAGATGAAATCTGCCAAAGATTTTCTTGCAAAGCTCAAAAATCAGGTTAGGTTCGTAACCCCACCGTACCAGCATCCAATCAAGATGAAAAGATTAGATTTCAAAAGATAATTTTATTATAGCAAAGAAATCCCCCATCTACAAAAAAATTATTGTTATATTCTCCGAAAAACATTAAGTTATTTACAATGCATTTTAAATCTCTAAAATTTTATTTGTTATTCCTGCGAAAACTTTGATTATAATATTGATTTTCGGTATTTTGATGCTCTTATATATGAGAATATGATTTACACTAAATGCTATTTTGAATAACTGTTCCTTGCGCACCACCTTGTAGGGAACGAAGGCAGTAGGTTAGGGATATACAATTTCCCTACGGTCGTTGCATATCTCGTCAACCCATGCATGTGACCTACCGAAGATTTTCTCGTAAAGGTCAAATTTCGTTTGTGTTCTTAATCATATTGTTTCACACTCTAAAAAATAAAATTTAAAAACAAAAAACGCTTGCATGCTGTAATCAAAATCTGATATGATATTTTTAAGTTTGTTTGATAAAATTTTGGAGGAGAACAGATGAAACTGCAAGAAAATGATAAATTGGAAGAACTAATTGAACAGAAGTGGGAACTTGAAACAGAGTATAGAGAAAGTAATAAGAAATTAAAATGCTTAAAACGATTGAAAAGATTAAAGATATTTTTGCCTCA
>JBGZSM010000080.1:0-13400 GCA_041853585.1 Filifactoraceae bacterium | reverse complement strand
TTACAAAAAAATCATCGGTTTCTTTTACGCTACCTACTAAATAAATTGAAAGAGTTGATGATTCTTTTGAAATGAATTTTTGAGATGATGCTATCGACTGACAGACGAGCAATTCCGCTTAAATTTTCGAAGCAACTTTAATTGAAATCGAAGAGGTCTGTTGTAGGGATGATTTAAAGGAGGAGAGTATGAAAAGACTCAAAAGAACACTTGCCGCTTTGGCGGCGGGAATGATGTTACTTACCGCCTGCGGGGGAGATACCAAAGCGCCGGGTGGAGAAAATCAACCGCCAGCTGAGAAAAAAGAAAAAGAAGCTACTCAGATGAGCGTTGACTTGCCAACCAAGGTTGAAAATGAAGGAGAGCCGATTGAAGGCGGTCGTCTGATGGTCGGACTGGTATCTTCATCGCCGTTCAAAGGAATGTTCAATATTGCTCTTTATGATGACGCGTACGACTCGGCGATCGCAACGCCGACGATGTGGGGCGCTTTCAAAACGGACGAGGACTTCAAAATTTCCGATGGCGGAGCGATGACTCTGGATGTTGACAGAGAAGCGAAAAAAGCGACCGTCAAAATTCATGACAAATATACATGGAATGACGGAACTCCGGTAACGGCTAAAGATTTTATTTACTATTACAAAATTATTGCGGATAAGGATTATACCGGTGTGCGTTTTGACTCCGAATTCAGAAATGTTGTCGGGATGGAAGAGTATCATGAAGGAAAAGCAAAAGAAATTTCCGGATTGAAAGTAATCGACGACAAGACCATAGAGGTTTCATTTAAAGAGATGAATCCGAGTATTCTGTGGGGAGCCGGAATTGCACCGGAAGTAGTACCGGCGCATCAGTTGGAAGGAATTGCCGTTAAGGATTTGGAATCTTCGGATGCGGTTCGTAAAAATCCATTGTCTTGCGGGCCATACTATATCGTAGAAACGATTCCGGGCGAAAAAGTTCTTTTCAAAGCGAATGAGCATTTTTGGAAAGGAAAGGCAAATATTCCGGAGGTTTCTATCGAAGTAGTGCATCCGGACGCGATTGCGGAAGCCGTAAAAAGTGGAAAATACGACTTGGTTATCGATTCTTATCCGACGGATAAGTATGACCAAATCAAAGACTTTAACAATATCAAGGTCGTCGGTCGCTCTGCATTGGTTTACAGCTATGTCGGATTTAAGCTTGGAAAATGGGATACTGAGAAAAAAGAAGTGGTAACCGACCCGAATGCAAAAATGTCGGATGTTAATCTCAGACATGCGATGGGCCATGCGCTCGATATGAAGTCGATGAGTGACCGATTGTATAATGGGCTTCGCGGACCGGCAAATTCACTTATTCCGCCGGCATTTAAAAATTTCCACACCGATAATCCAAATGCAATTCTTTATGATAAAGAAAAAGCGATAAAAATTTTGGACGATGCCGGATACAAAGATTTGGACGGCGACGGATTCAGAGAGAAACCGGACGGCTCAAAATTACAAATCAATGTGGCGACGATGGAAAACGGCGATTTGGGTGACAGTTTGGCATTGTTCTATACGCAATCATGGCAGGATATCGGATTGGATGCGGTGCTTGCAACCGGAAGACCGATTGAGTTCAACGCCTTCTATGATAAGGTAGAGGCGGATGACCCGGAAATTGATGTTTATATGGGAGCATGGTCAACCGGAAGTAATCCGGAACCATCCGGACTATACGGCAAGTATGCTTTGTTCAACTATTCGAGACATACTTCGGATGAACTGGAGCAAATCTTGAAGGATATCAACTCGGAAAAGGCATTTGATGAAAGTTTCCGAAATGATGCATACAAGCGTTTTGAGCAATATATGATTGAAAACGCACCGGTTATTCCGAACCAATATCGAACCAATATCCGAACCGTGAACAATCGAGTGAAGATGTATGACTGGAGCTATCCGACAGCTGATAGCGAATACATCAGTTGGGCGGACTTGCAGTTGACAGCGCCTGAACCGATTGCACATAAATAAATAGGAAAGGGCTGTTGCAGAATGGGACTTCGTTCTGCGACAGCTCTTTTTTAATTTGCTCGCTTGGCGTTTTATTCAACCGATTTGCATCAAAAGTTGGCAAGCTTATAAAATCAAAGTTTTTATCTTGTGAGTTTTGTGTTTTTTTGTGACAGTCCATTGCTCAAATGAAAAATGGATAAAAGAATAAATGCTTTGGAGTATCTTTTGGCAAAGTTTACATTCAGTATGAAGGGTTAATTTTGTAAATCATTGGATGTTTTGAGAATCCGTTGAAAAATTGACGATGAACAAAGCATTGCTTTGTTAAGAAATATGTAAAAGGGTATGAAAAAGTGAAATTATATGTTATAATGTCAACGGCAAGCGTAGAAACGATTGTCTGAGAAAAGGGAAAGAATTTATGGGGGATTCGTAGGAACTGAAAAACGAATTGATGACAGCAATTTGTTTTCAAAAAAAGATATTTTTCAATCGGTTTCGATTGTAAGATATAAATTGGTAACAACCACAAAAGAAAAGGAGAAAAACAAATGAAAAGGTTTCAAAAAGCCATTGCTGCCGGTTTGGCAGGGATGATGCTGTTAACAGCATGCTCCGGTGGAGGAACTTCGACAGGCGGTTCAACGGAAGCACCTCAGCTCAGTACATTGCAGTTTCCGGATGAATATGTAAACGAAGAGGAGCCGATTGAAGGTGGCGTGCTTAAAGTGGGTGTTGTTGCGACATCTCCGTTCCAAGGAATGTTCAACGCTCAGCTCTATGAAGATGCTGTCGATGGCGATATTATGCAACCGACAATGCTCGGACAGGGAATTCTCGATGAAGATTATAAAGTTCGCGAAGGTGGCGGACTTCATTATGAAGTGGATAAAGATGCAAAGACCGTTAAAATCAAGCTTCGTGAAAATTTGACTTGGAATGACGGAACTCCGGTAACTTCAAAGGATATTATTTACACTTACAAATTTTTGGGACATCCGGATTACACCGGTGTGCGTTTCGATTCCGGAATGAGAAATGTAGTCGGTATGGAAGAGTATCATGACGGGAAATCGCAAGAAATTTCCGGATTGAAAGTCATCGATGACAAAACGGTAGAAGTAACTTTGAAGAATGCGACACCAAGTATGCTTTGGGGTGGTCAAGGAATTCCGTTCAACTTCTTGCCTGCTCACCAAATGGAAAATATTCCGGTAAAAGATATGGAATCATCGGATGCATCTCGTAAAAATCCGCTTTCTTACGGACCATACTATATTACAAATATTATTCCGGGAGAAAAAGTGGAATTTGCTGCCAATGAGCACTTCTGGAACGGCAAACCTAAAATTCCGAAGATAACGATGGAAGTGGTCAGCCCGGATGTGGTTGCGGAAGCGATGAAAATCGGTAAATTCGATATTCTGACAGGAAGTTTCCCAACTGCAAACTATGACCAAATCAAGGATTTGAATAATGTCCAGATTCTAAGTGTGCCGGAGCGTTCTTACGGATATGTCGGATTTAAACTTGGAAAATGGGATTCTGAAAAAGGTGAAGTTATAACCGACCCGAATGCAAAGATGGCGGACCCGGTTCTACGAAAAGCGATGGGACATGCACTGGATATGAAATCCCTTGGTGATCAGCTTTACTTCGGACTTCGCGGTGCGGCGGATTCTTACTTCGTACCGGTATTTAAGAAATTGTACAACCACCATCCAAATGCTATTCTGTTTGATAAGGACAAGGCAATGAAGATGCTGGATGAAGCCGGATACAAAGATTTGGACGGCGACGGTTTTAGAGAGAAGCCGGACGGCTCCAAATTGGAAATCAATGTGGCGACCATGGCGGGGGGAGATATTGGTGACAACCTTGCTCTGTTCTATACGCAATCTTGGGAGGCCATCGGATTGAATGCGAAATTGACAACCGGAAGACCGATTGAGTTCAAGGCATTTTATGATAAAGTTCAGGCGGATGACCCTGAGATTGATGTATTTATGGCGGCTTGGTCCGTAGGCTCCAATCCGGATCCGAATGAATTCTTTGCGCGTACGGCACAGTTCAACTTCTCCAGATTCGCTTCGGAGGAACTCGATCAAATTTTATCCGATATTTCATCGGAGAAAGCATTTGATGAACAATTCAGATTAGATGCGTACAAGCGTTTTGAAGATTATATGTTTGAACAAGTACCGATGATTCCGATTCAGTTCAGAACATCCATCTTTGTTGTAAACAATCGTGTGAAAAACTATGATGTGAAATTGCCGGATTCGACAAGACCGTACTACGGTTGGGGGGATTTTGAGCTTACGGCGGAAGAGCCTTATGTGCATCAAGGATAATAATGAATTTTAAGACTCGGCTTGCCGAGTCTTTTTTCAAATTGATTTTGCTCTTGGATTTACAAAGCTCATTTTTGTATTATAAATTGTAATTTTGAATTTTGGTTTTTGATTTTGGAATTCTGATTTTGATTTTTGACTTTCAAATTTGGATTTTGAAAATGGCATTTTATTTTCAGAAAACTTTTTGGGGATTGCATTTTTGGATTTTCGATTTTGAATTGAAAATTGATTTGCGATTTCAAATTTTAATTTTACAACTTCCTTTTAATTTTAGATTTTTAGATATAGAACGGAGAGAATATGTTACTTGGTGCGATTGTAAATGCGCTGACGATTATTTTAGGGGGATTGATTGGCTCCTATGGTCGTCATATCATTCCGGAGCGTCATTCCAAATTGATTTTGACCTGTCTGCAAATCGTGGTGGCGACGATGGGAATTAAATTGGCGACTTCCTCCAATAATGTCTTGGTGGTCATCATCAGTCTAGCCATCGGCGTTTTGATAGGAGAGAGCATTGATTTGGATGAGAAGATGCAAAGGCTTGGGGAAAGTATTCAAAAGAGACTGAAGCATAAAGAAAATAATGTATCCGCCGCCTTTGTCACGACGACTTTAATTTATTGTGTCGGCTCGATGGCGATTTTGGCATCGATTGACAGCGGGATGAAGGGAGACCACGATATTCATTTTACCAAAGCGATTATCGACGGCATCGCAGCGATATTTTTTGCATCGTCGATGGGAATCGGAGTCGCGTTCTCGGGAATATCCGTTTTGCTCTATCAGGGCGCTTTGACTCTGTTGGCCAATGTGATTGCGCCGTATCTGGGGGATGCGGTGATGACCGAGATGAGTGCGACCGGTGGCGTGTTGTTGATTGCCCTTGCGATGAGCATGCTGGAAATAAAACAAATCAAGGTCGCCAATTTATTGCCGGCACTTGTTGTTTCCGTTTTGCTGATGTTGAGCGGATGGTTTTAATCCGAGAAATTTTGCTCCTTTAAAATGGGATATGAGGCGACTTAAATTGTTATACTGTCTTTAATCACCAAAATCGAGTTAAAGAATCAAGAAGGCTCTTTGATGAGGGCGGGAGGAAATATGATACACAATTTTAATAAGACGATGGAGTATATTGAAGAAATTTTAGATGATGAAATTGATGAGAAGCGAATTGCTCAACTGTCCGGATATTCCTATGCGATGTTCGGTCGGATTTTTTCGATGCTGGTAGGCTATCCGTTGAGCGAGTATATTCGATTGAGACGATTGAGCTGTGCAGCGCAAGAACTGCAGAACAATCCTGAGTTAAGAGTGATTGATGTCGCGGTAAAATATGGCTATGATTCAGCGGACGCTTTTGCATCGGCATTCAAAAAATTTCATCACAGAACCCCTTCGGATGTGAAAAATGGAGAAAAGTATCAAATTTTTACACCCGTTATTTTGTCACTCACCATTGAAGGAGGAAAAAAGATGGAGACAAGAATTGAGAGAAAAAAAGCTTTTACAATTGCCGGAGTGAAGGCAGAAGGAATACCGAGCGAACAATGCTCGCAGATATGGGAAAAGTTGTTTGAAAAAGCAAGTTTTGAAAAACTCGCAAGTCTCGGAAACGGAGAAAGTTACGGTGCTTGTTTTGAAATAAATAATCCGAATTCAATCAATTATATCGCGGGATTTCATGTGCAAGATAAAAAGGAAGCGGAAAAAATCGGTCTTGATTTTTTGGAAGTGCCGGATGCGGAATATGCCGTTGTCAAGTTAAAGGGAGAGATTCCTGCCTCGATTCATGCGGGATGGGACTATGTGATGCGAATTTTTTTGCCGAGTCAAAATTATGTTCATGCCGGCTCGCCGGATTTTGAATTCTATTTTGAAGGCGATATGTATGATGAAAAATATGAAATGGAGTTGTGGGTCCCAATTATTAAGAAGTAGCAATAAAAAATCAAACTCGAGATAAAGAGACAAAATGCTTGAGAAAGTAAAATTTACAAAGTGGATAAAAAACGGAGTAAAAGTTGTCGTTATTCATAGAATGAAAAAGAATTGGTCGGGAATCACTTTTTTAGCTTGAAAGAAGAAGGTCTTGACAAAATCTTTATGTAGATATAATATACATCTATATAAAGATATGATTTTTAGAAATGATTCCGAAAGAATTGGTAAAATGCTTTTGAATTTAAGATTTTTACAAGATGATGTTTTATCACGGACGAGGAAAATTATATTTTTATAGGCGTCAACGAAATATCTTAGTTTGAAAATCAATGGAGTAAAAGGAGTATAGGATGGATTATAGAAAAATTGAAATGATATTTAAAAATGATAAAGCACATTGGGTCGGCAACGGATTTAGAGTGAAACAATATTTTCCGGGAGTTCATGGGGCGGATTTTTTTGAGCGTTTTTCGCCGTTTTTGTTGATGGATTATAACGAGCCGATGATGTTCAAGGCGACAAACAGCAACGCAGGAGTAGGCGCGCATCCTCACCGAGGATTTGAAACCGTAACCTTTGCTTTTGAAGGAGAGGTGGAGCATGGCGATAATAAGGGAAATACCGGTGTGATTCGTCCGGGGGATATCCAGTGGATGACTGCCGGTTCCGGTATTTTACACAAGGAGTTTCATGAAAGAGAATATGCCAAAAAAGACAGGATGTTCCACATGATACAGCTTTGGGTAAATTTGCCGAAAGCGCATAAGATGACGGAGCCGAAATATCAATCGATTACCGCGGAGCAAATGGGGAAATATCGCTCCGACGACGGCGGTGTAAATATAACCGTATATGCGGGTGAAGTTTTCGGAACCAAAGGTCCGGCATCCACTTTTTCACCGATAAATATTTATAAAATTGACCTTAAAAGAGGGAAGTCTGTTACGCTGACGGAACCGGCGGATTTCAACACGGGAATGTTGATTCTTTCGGGGCATGTCGAGGTCAATGCAAGAGATATTGTAAAGAGTGCGGATTTTATTTTATTTGAAAACGATGGAAAATCAGTACGCTTGATGGGAATGGATGAAGAATCTTCGATATTTGTGCTCAGCGGTCAGCCGCTAAATGAGCCGATAGCTGCGAGGGGTCCTTTTGTTATGAACACACAGGAAGAATTGATGCAAGCGAATATCGATTTTCAAGAAGGGAAGTTCGGAAGTTTCGATTTCTAAAATCATTATTTTTAAGCCTGACGGTGCAAAATGTGATAAGATATTTTGTAACCGTCAGTTTTTTGTAAAACTATTTGCATAGAAAAAAAGGAGATGTTAAACTTGAGTCGGGAGGAATGAATAATGGAGTTTAGAGCAATAGATAAATGGAATTATTGGGATTGTATAACTTTAGAAGTTGATAAAACCCAAGAACATTTTGTGGCGGATAACAAGCAGTCGTTGGTTGAAGCCGCTTTTGAAGAAAACTTATATACTTTAGGAATATATCATGAAGAGAAAATGATTGGATTTATTCTTTATGACTACGATGAAAATATTCCCGGTTGGTCTATGAGTCGATTTATGATAGATAAAAAATATCAAGGAAGAGGATATGGAAAAAAAGCGACAAAGGAATTTTTGGATTACTTCAAAGAAAATCACGATGCCGATAAAATATATATCAGCGTGTCTTTGGATAATATTATTGCAAGAGAAATGTATTCCGAAATCGGATTTATGGAAACGAAAGAAATAGAATATAAATTCTTAGATAATTTTTTCCGAGAAATCCGGATGGTGAAGGATTTATAGAAAAGAAATGAATTCAAAAGATGACATTTGAAGGCATATTAAGAATTCTAACATATTCTTTTCTATACTGATGCGTTTCTTCCTATTTATATACATTTCAAATTGTATCAAATCTATTAAAGGTTAGTAGGAAGTATTATACATAGGAAGCAAAAAACTTCGCTATGCTGATTACATAACGAAGTTTTTTAAGGGATTATCGAAGTCCGTCCAGTCTTTTGTAGATTCCCGCCGCTCTGAGCGACGGTGCAATTGCAGTTGCCAAAAGCATGGATACAATTACCGCGGTTACCGCATTGCCGAGGGAAACAAGTCCTTTGACCGCTACGACGGATAGTACGGCATTGAGATGCTCGCCGATAAAGAAATAACTTTTTACAAAAGTTTTTGTAATGTATAGCAGAACATAGAGGGATGCACCGCTCATGGCAGCGAGCAGGTTGAGTTTTTTATGCTCGCCTTTTGCGCCGTTTCGATGAGCAATCGCTCCGGCGGTATATCCCATTGCAAATTTCATAATGAAAGTGATTGGAAACTCCGGTGCAAAAACAGGGTCGAGCAAATCGAAGAACGCCGAGCCGAAACCCGCTGCCAATCCGCCGATTGGCCCTCCAAACAAAAGTCCTCCCAAAATACACATCACATTTCCAAAATGCAGCATTGTTTTTCCGAGCGGAGTCGGAATTTCAATTTTGATATTGGTTGCAACAAAAACAATCGCCGACATCAAACCGATGACTGCAAGTTTTTGTACGGAAAAAATTTTCTTCTCTTGCATAACTCTCTCCTTTTATATCTTTGCTCTTATTGTACCTTTAGACTGTGTTTTTATAAATGCACAAAAAAATATATATCCAAAAGCACAGTTGTTTAGGAGGCTATTCTGCAAATTGAGCATTGTCTTCCGAATTCCATCAAAGCTTTCAGGATGAGTTTTTAAATTAAATTCAAAGCGTAGATTGAAGCAAAGTGTATAAATTTTTTCGGTTTTGAAAATCCTGTTTGCTGCAACCGTTATTTTTTGTATGCGCCGAAGTTGATGTCCTGCATTTCGTCGGCAAGTCGAACGGCGTCGGCAATTTCAATCGCCATTTTGTGTTTTTCAATCGTATGCACGCGCAATGCCTCGACCCCTTTGTAAGCGGCGATGGCGGTAAGTTTTGCGGATGCATCGTCCCGATTTTCCATACCTTCCGCGGTTTCCGGATTGACATTGAATCCGTTCTCTTCCAAGATATTGCTGATAAATCGCTTGCGGGACACGCCCAGGAAAGTGAAATATCCCATCTCGCGAATGCAATCGACTTGGTTGATTAAAATAAGATTCTCTCTTTTCGTCAAACCGAATCCGATGCCGGGGTCCAGCATGATGCGCTCTTTGGGAATATGATTTTGTTCGGCAAGTGCAAGGCTCTTTTGGAAAAAAGTCTTCATCAGCTCGACAATCGGCATATTCTCAAATGCCGAAAGCTCGTCTGCGGTAAACGGATTATTTCCGAAAGTGCGAAAAATTTTGGAGCCGTCATGATTCGGTCTGGCGATGACGGGATTAAACATCAAAATAGCGCCGGCATCGGATTCACCGACCACCTTCGCCATATTTTCATCGCCCAAGAATCCGGTGATGTCATTGACGATGTCTGCGCCGACATCGATTGCCGCCTTTGCGACTTCGGCGCGCCAAGTGTCGATGGAAATCGGAATATCGGTAATTTTTTTAAGCTCTTTAATCACGGGAATGACGCGATTGATTTCTTCTTCAATCGATACCGGTGAGCTGCCGGGTCTTGTGGATTCGCCGCCGATGTCGAGCATGGTTGCTCCTTCGGCAATCAATTCTTTAGCGCGAAGTACGGCTTTCTCCACCGAATTGTATTTTCCGCCGTCGGAAAAGGAATCCGGCGTCACATTGATGATGCCGCATAGGATGGTTCTTTTTCCGCTTTCGATTTGTTTGTCTCTATATTGAAATATCATATTTTCTCCTTCTTATAAAGCACCGAGCATTCTCCAGTATGGGAAATAAACGAGTGCGAGCAGTACAAAAGTGATGATGGTCATCGGAAGACCGAAGCGGAACATGCTGCGCTCCGGATAATATTCTCTTGCGGTTCCAATCATCACGGTTGCGTGATGGAAAGGAAGCAGGAAGTGAATATTGACAATCGTATAGGTCATCAGCGTGATGACTTCCGGTTGATAGCCGAGACTTTGTGTCAACGGAATCAAAATCGGCAGCACCACCGACATCGTGGCAACGGATGAGCCGATGCAAAGATGCAGTATCATGACAATGGCGGCGATAATCAGCAGATAGGTCGCCGAATTGGCATTGGGAATGAGTTGTTTCAGATTTTCGAAGATGATTCCGGTAATGCCGCTTTGACCGAGCACTTTTCCGATGTTGAAGACGGTGATTAGAAATAAAATCAGATGCAGATTGACGGATTTTAAATCGTTTTTATCCAAAATCTTTGCTGCAAACATTATAATTACACCGATGAGCGCAACGATCCAAGGTTGAATCGAATGTATGCTCTGTGTCATCCAAAAGAGGATGATGACGGCCATCGTGACAACGCCGATTTGTTGCTTGAATTTGGAAAACTCATTGCCTCTCGCATCGTCATGTGCAATCATGCTTTTTTTGAAAGCGCTCAAATCCTTTTTAAACACCAAGTAGGTTGTGAGAAAAGCGGCTACGCAGGTCACGAGAGTCGGGACAAGCATCATGGTAAACCATTTGCCAAAGCTCAGAGTTTGTTTTACTTCATCGCCGGCAAAGTTGAGCGCCGCCTGATTGAGCACGATATCGCCGTTGACAAAAAACATATAGGTCATCGTAATGGCGATAAAACCGTTAAAAATGAGCGCCTGTTTCGCTTTGTTCTCATCCTCGTTATTCGCATGGATGAGACTGCTGAAAATCGTTCCGATGATGATGACGCGTGCAAATGCTTGCGGAATCAAAAATACGAGTACGACTCCGAAAATATACGGCAACAACATCAACGGAATGACACCGGACGAATTTTTTTGAAAAAGCCTGTGCACATAGCGATGCACGATGCCCGTTTTCATAATACCGACGGAAAGCAGGGTCGTCGTTACAATCAGCAGAATCGTTCCCGACCAAGTGAGTTTGAGAATCTCAAGCGGTGGGGTTTTTCCGAAGATAAAAAAGGATAACAAAAGAAAAACACAGGCAATGCTTTTGTGAATCGCCTCCGTTGCCCAGATTGCAACGGTGAAAATAAGACAGGACAGTAAAATCCTTTGGTTAAAATCCATTTGCAGCGGATTAAGAATCGCTGCCAAAACGGCAATCGCAGTGATGACTGCGAGGTGAAAAGGTTTAATTTTTTTCACGGAAACACCTCCTATAAATTCACATAAAAAAAGCACTCAACAGTGCTCCCGCAAAATAATATTACAGCGGAAGCGGCAATCAGTCGCGTGTGAAACACTTCGTTTCGTAACAACATCCCATTTACGAACACTTAACGCATCTTGCCTACTCTGTGTAGAATCTCTACTCTTTTTATATTGACAATATACTCTTGATTTGAAAGTTTGTCAACAAAAAAAGGAGCTTTTGCTCCTTGATTATTTTTGAAGTTTTGCCAACAATTTTCGAATCGACTTGTTTTCAATCGGATGAATAAAATGCGGTGCAATCTCGTTCATCGGCTCGAGCACAAACAATCGCTCCGATATATACGGATGCGGAATCACCAAATCTTTTTCGTAAATTTTGGCATCGTCAAAAAATAAAATGTCGATGTCAATCGTGCGCGGGCCCCAATGAATTTTGCGCTCCCGTCCCAAATCCAATTCGATTTGTTGGATATGCTTGAGCAAATTGCCCGGTTCGTATCCGGTTTCGATTTCAATCACCGCATTGAGAAAGTCCGGCTGCTCCTCCAAGCCCCAAGCCTTCGTCGTGTAGAAGGAGGAAGAGGACAGCAGCTTCACATAGTCGCTTTGAATTCGCTCGATTGCCGTTTCGAGCAAAACTTTGCTCTCGCCGATATTGGAGCCCAGTCCCAAAAAGACGCGATGTCTTTTTCGAGTGATTTCCACAAAAATATTTTCGGTCGGCAACAGAATCGGCGCCCAAGGTTTTTTGACACGAACATTCACTTCCTGAACCATCGGGTAGCGATTTAAGATAAATTGAGCGATTTCTTCGGCGCAGGTTTCGATGAGGTCGTTGGACTTTGAGCGAAACAGCGCGACGACTTCGTTGGACAGCTCGCCATAGTGAACCGAGGCGTTCAAATCGTTTGAAAGTGCGGCTTTTTGTGTGTCCAAAGACAATCGCAAATCAATATAAAATTTTTGACCGAGATTTTTTTCCTCTTGGAAAACGCCGTGATTTGCAAAAATCAGCAAATCTTTTACAACTATATAATCCATTTCAGCTCCAATCACAAAGGCTTTAATATTTTACCTCATTGTTTTTCTTCTCATCGCTCCAGTAGCAGGAATCATAAGCTTTGCAGTTGAAACAATCCCGCGATAATTTATCCGCCTTGTAAAAGAGGGATGGGAAGGAGATGTTGTCGTCCTTCGTGCGATGATGTGCAATCGCCTGCAAAATTAAAAATTTTTCTTCCTCGTCAAAATCCGTCCAAGCAAGACATTTTTTTGCAAAGGCGACGGATGCGATTTCATGACTTGTTCCGTCGGTTATCTGGTCTTCGCGACCCAAATCGTGTAAAATAGCGGTCGTATAAATCAAATCTTTGTTGACGGGCAGCTCATTTTCCAAACAGAGAATGTAGCAAATCCGCGCAACATCAAAAAAATGACTCAGATTGTGACGACAGTAGATTCGCTCATCTTCCAGCTTTCGCAAAGACTCAAGCTTTTGCTGAACGATATCCGAATTTAAAATCAAATTGGTATTTTTCATTTTATAATCCCATCAAACGATATGCTTCATCGCGCAGATGAAGGTCGGTCTCAAAAATTCCGCGACTGATGGAAGTCATCGTTGAAGTGCCCGGTCTTTTTACTCCGCGCATATTCATACACATATGCTCCGCCTGCACGACGACCAATGCGCCTTTGGCACCGAGATATTCCATAATCGCATCGGCGATTTCCATATTGAGTCGCTCCTGCAACTGCGGTTTTTTTGCATACACATCGACGGTACGGGCTAATTTTGAAAGTCCGGCAACGCGGCCGTTCGGCATGTAGGCGATATGCACCTTGCCCCAAAACGGCAACAGATGATGCTCGCACATTGAGTAGAAGCTGATGTCTTTTTCAATCACCATGCTTCC
>JBGZSM010000079.1:0-33144 GCA_041853585.1 Filifactoraceae bacterium | reverse complement strand
TTTACTTTTCTTCACAGGTTGTTTGTGTCGCTTCTTTATATGACAACAGATATAACAACAGCATTTCTATTTTTCGCAAATCCCTTTGCATTTTCGTCCTACAAAACAGCCATGGAATATGATATCGCATTTTTTAAATCCGTCGTTTTTCATTTCAATTCCCAAATGACAATCCGATTTCCAAATTTATTTTATAAAAATCAACTTTTTTTAACAACGCCGTATAAAAGTCTTGACTTTTTTTATGTATCATTGTACTATATGAATAGAACACAATCAATTATGGCTAGATGTCGTTCAATAAATTACTTTAGAAAGAAGGAGGAGAAATAATGGCATGGAATTTTGACCAGAGCAATCCAATCTATTTACAGATTATCAGTCATTTGGAATATAAAATACTTTCCGGAGAATATAAGCCCGGCGATAAATTGGAATCTGTTCGCGAGCTGGCAAGTATCGCCGGCGTGAATCCGAATACGATGCAAAAAGCGTTACAGGAAATGGAGGGCATGGGACTGATTCATACTCAGCGCACATCCGGAAGATATATTACGGATGATGCCGATGCTCTGAGACAATTGCGCGGAAATATCGCGGAAGAAAAGGCTGCCCTCTTTGTCAAGGAACTACGACAGCTAGGCTACTCATTTGATGAAATCGTGCGCATCGTACAGAATCAGGAAAACGCGAAATCAAAAGCGGTAACGACTCTGGATGTGCTGATGAAGGAGGAGAGAAATGAACAATAGTATCTTAGAATGTAAAGGCCTAACGAAAACCTATACCAAAGAGGTTGCTTTAAATAATATCAATCTATCGGTCGGACGCGGGCGAATCGTCGGATTGCTCGGCCCCAACGGAAGCGGTAAGACCACTTTGATTAAATTGGCAAACGGACTGCTCGTTCCGACACAGGGAGAAATCTTAATCGACGGGCACAAGCCGGGCGTTGAGTCAAAGAAGAAAATTTCTTATCTGCCGGACAGAAACTATTTGGACAATGACCAAACCGTGGATTCCATCATCAAATTATTTGTGGATTTTTACGAGGATTTTCGCGAGGAGAGAGCAAGACAGATGCTTGACAGTCTGCATATCGATTCGACCAAGCGAATGAAATCTTTATCCAAAGGTACTAAAGAGAAAGTCCAATTGATTCTTGTGATGAGCCGAAAAGCGGATCTTTATCTTCTGGACGAACCGATTGCAGGAGTGGACCCCGCGGCGAGAGAATATATTTTGGACACCATTATTAAAAATTATGATGAAAACGCGACCGTAATCATTTCAACCCATCTGATTTCGGACATCGAAAAAGTACTTGATGATGTTATCTTTATTCATAACGGCGATATCGTTTTGCATAAGACGGTGGATGACATTCGGGAAGAGCACGGTAAGAGCGTTGATGATTACTTCAGGGAGGTGTTCCGATGATTTTAAAATTATTTAAGTATGATTGTCGAGGGGTAGGCAAAAAACTGCTTCCGCTTTATGTGCTGACTCTTGCATTTGCCGTCATGACGAGATTTTCTCTATCCGGTTTGTTTAACCGTTTTCAAAATATCGAATACAATTCGCAATATGAAATGAGCATGTCGGATATAGTATTTAATACATTCGCTTCGCTCACAATCGGAATTTCATGGATTTTAATTTTTGCAGTATTCTTTGTGACTTTCTTTATCATCGTGATAAAATACGGCCGCTCCGTTTTCGGAGAAGAAGGTTATCTGACCAACACCTTGCCGATTACTTCCAGCCAAATCATCATTACGAAGGTGCTGAATTACTATCTATGGAATTTCGTAGCAACCGTCGTCGTGATACTGGCTTTGATAATTATGTATCTGCACGCGGATATGATTCCGTTTACCTTCTCAGAGGCTTGGGATGCGATAGTTCGAGCGTATGATATGATACCGCCGGAAGTTTTGTCAAAGGGATATTTCCTTTTATTCCTCAGCTTCGTGCTTATAATTCTTTCGCCAATCGTCTCTATTTTGCAAGTGTATTTTTCGATTGGAATTGGAAGTCAGTTCAAAAACAAATTTATTATGAGCATCGTTGCCTATTTCGGTGTAAGTTTTATTGTCGGACAAATCGTCAATATTCCGATGAGCATCTATTTCGTTGCAATTAGCGATAGAATGCAAGGCTCCGGCGAACAGGTGCTCAGTGCAATGATTGTTGTGATGCTGATGTCCTTAGCGGCAGTAATTATTTCGGGAATCGGATATTTCTTTGGAACCAAGTATTTTATGGACAAAAAATTAAATCTTGAGTAAACTCCTGTCAAGGTTTCCCTTTTGATACCGACCTTGACATCAACTGCCGGCTCTTATGAGCCGGTTTTTATTTTCAAATCCCCTTTACTTTTGAGCAAAATTCGTGTAAAATCAAAGCATAATATGCGTTGAAGAAGAAAAGTAGAAGCATGAAATTTTATAGAGAGCCGAGCTTGGTGGAAATCGGCAAAGGAAATGTTTTGAAAGGCACTTTGGAGCAATCTGAAAAAGTGATGTCTGCTCGCAGACATAAAAAGGGTGGAACCGCGGAGAATCTTTCGTCCCTTAGCATCGGCTGAGGTATGAAAGTTTTTTTATTTCCACTGAATTTAAACGAAAGGATGATATGATGGCAGTAGAAAAAACAATGGAAAAAATTGTCGCGCTCAGCAAGTCTCGCGGCTTTGTCTTTCCGGGCTCGGAGATTTACGGCGGATTGGCAAATACTTGGGACTACGGACCGTTGGGTGTGGAGCTGAAAAACAATGTTAAAAAAGCTTGGTGGAAAAAATTTGTGCAGGAGAGTCCTTACAATGTCGGATTGGATGCGGCGATTTTGATGAATTCAAAAACATGGGTTGCTTCCGGCCATGTCGGCGGCTTTAGCGACCCGTTGATTGATTGCAAGAAATGTAAATCCCGTTTTCGTGCGGACAAGGTGATTGAAGATTATATCCAAACAAATCGAGGAGAAGAAGTCAATGTGGACGGCTGGAGCAATGAGCAACTGGAAAAGTTTATTGAAGACAATCACATGGTCTGCCCGGAATGCGGCGCTTTTGACTATACACCGATTCGTCAATTCAATTTGATGTTCAAAACCTTCCAAGGCGTGACCGAGGATTCTTTGTCCGAAATCTTTTTGCGTCCGGAAACTGCGCAGGGAATTTTTGTAAACTTCCGTAATGTGCAGCGCACCGCTAGAAAAAAAGTGCCTTTTGGAATTGCTCAAATCGGTAAATCTTTCCGAAACGAAATTACGCCGGGCAATTTCACTTTCCGTACGAGAGAGTTTGAGCAGATGGAATTGGAATTTTTCTGTGCGCCGGGCGAAGATCTGGAGTGGTTTGCTTATTGGAAGGAGTATTGCCACAATTTCCTCAAAAATCTCGGTATGAATGATGAGAATCTTCGTTTGCGAGACCATGCCCCGGAGGAGCTTTCGCATTACAGCAAGGCGACCACGGATTTTGAATACAAATTCCCGTTCGGCTGGGGAGAGCTTTGGGGAATTGCCGACCGAACCGATTTTGACCTCAAGCAGCATATGGAGCATTCGGGCGTGGATATGCATTATCAGGACCCGATTACAAATGAAAAATATATCCCTTATTGCATTGAGCCTTCTTTGGGTGTGGATAGGGTGACTTTGGCATTTTTGTGCGATGCTTATGACGAAGAAGAACTGGAAGACGGAACGAGCCGAAATGTACTTCGATTCCATCCGGCGCTCGCTCCTTTCAAAGCGGCGATTCTTCCGCTGACGAAAAAACTTTCGGAGCAGGCATTGGAGCTTTTTACCGAGCTTTCCAAATACTATCAGGTCGATTATGACGATGCGGGAAGTATCGGGAAGCGCTATCGTCGTCACGATGAGGCGGGCACTCCGTTTTGCATCACCTTTGACTTTGATTCGCTCGAGGATGGCTGTGTAACCGTTCGTCATCGCGATACGATGGAGCAAACGAGAATGCTGATAAGCGAACTGAAAGGCTTTATTGAAAATGCATTGCAATTTTAATTTATTGCAAACAATGATGTCGTTTAGCATTATTTAAAATGTTTACAAGCCTTCTATGTAGATTGCATAAAGCATGTACATAGGAGGTTTTTGTTTTTGCAACCTATATGCATTGTGATATAATCATCTTTATTTTAAAGCCGGATATAATCTCATAAAGAACCGAAGAAGCTTTTTGTTATCCCGCGCTCATTTCATTTTTGTGTATTACAAATAACTTATCCGCTGAACAAAAAAACAAAACACCTTTGCCGCTGAGCGACAAAGGTGTTTTTAGGATATGAAGCGTTTATGAATCTACTTCGGGGCTATTGACCCGCAAAGTAAGCATTTTCGTAGGTGATTCTCAATTGATAATGTTGGATTTTTAAGGACTCTAATGAGTTTTGTGCTTCAAGCAGAGCAAATCCGGAATTATCCATTGTATTTTTTGAAATCAAGCCCAATTTATATTTGGATTGCACATCTTTCAATTGATTTTCCAATTTCGCGATATTTTTTTCCGCAAGGATGATATTTTGTTGCAATTCCTGCAAGCTGTTATATTTTTCCTGTGCATTAAATTTGGCATTTCGTTTCGCTTGACTTTCTTCCAACTGCGCAAGATATTTTTCATCTTCCAATTGGTTATAACTGCTCTCGGTCGCTACATAAGGATAGTTTTCATACATACTCTCCTTGATTTTGGTATCCGCCACCGTCGATGCCACCTGCGCACTGTAATCCGCCGCGCGCTCCTGCTGTGCCTTTTGGGTCGCTTCGCTGAATTCAATCACACGGTACTCAATCACCGGTTTTTCCAAAGTGTATTGTGATTGAATATTGTTGATTTGGGTCAGTTTTTCCAATTCATTATAGTAGGCTTGAAGTTTACCTTTTTCGATTTTGAGCAGATTTTCATTCTTCGTAATTTCGATTCGGTTCTCTTCCAGCTTGGTTGCTGAGATTTTACCGAGTGCCTGCTGCTTCTCATACAGACTCATATTCTTTTTGTCCTGCTCAATTTTCTTCTGCAAAATATCAATGTCTTTTTCTTTTTGCATAATGCTTGTAAACAATCGGTTGACGCTGATATTCACGCCTTCACGCTCCATCACGCGAGCCATGTCAATCGCTCCTCGCTGGCTGACCAATTTCGCCATCACGACATCGGAGTTTGCCATCGCCTTGTTGAAATCCGCCTCCATCTGTTGTTTCGCCTGATCATAAGCTTGCGGATTCGTATTTTGAAGGTCTTTTAGTCTTTTTTCTTCCCATTCTCTCGTTGTAAAGATACTCATATCTCGAGTGTAATTCTGATCAATTTCTTTGAGTAGGGATTCTCTCGTCAATTCATGTTTCTTTAAATTCAAATTGTTGCTGACCGCACTTTTGATTGCATCATCGATGCTTAGCAATTTCTTATTGCTCTCCGCCTTTTGCTTTCCATCCGTCGTCGGTGCGGAAGGCGTACTAGGCGCTGGTGGTCTGTTGTAGATGATAGGTGATGCAAATACATTTTGCGCCGAACCGGCAACCATCATTGTCATTGCTGTAATCGCTAATATATTTTTGATTTGTCTTTTCATGATTACCTCCTAACTGTACTATTATAATAGCACAGGTTTTGAAACTTGTATATAGCTTTTACAAGATTCTACAAGTTTTTACAAAAATGTAATATTGCATTTTGAAACCGATGAAATTCAGCGGAGGAATTTATGAAGTTTTAAGCTTACAAATCATCTCCCGCTACGAAAACATCAAAAGAAGCTTTAAAAAATTTCTACCCATTTTTATTTGATTTACTATAATTCCATTTATTATTTTGCTTTTTTGATGTAAAATATTCTTATCATGTCAATCAGGAGTATTTATGCAGAATTTTAAAATCGGACTCAGAACTTGGAAGACGGTCATCGCCGTTGCAATTACCGCGGGATTGATGCGTTATGTTGCACACGAAACCCCATTTTTTGCATGTATCGGCGCCACGGTCGGCGTTGGACGCTCGGGAAAGGAATCGCTGAAGAATTCGTTGATACGAAATGTCGGAACACTCGTCGGCGGTTTAATCGGCATCGTGATGCTGTTTATCAGCGACAATGTTTTTATCAATGCGCTCGGAGTCATTCCGGTTATTATGATTAACAACAAACTCAAGCTCGACGATTCCATCGTGCCGGGCTGCATCGTTTATTTCGCCGTCGTGTATTTGATGGCGGAGACCGGCGAGGCACATTTTTATGCTTTGCGGCGAATCTTTTTCACCTTTGTCGGTACCGTAATCGGTTTTACTGTTAATATGCTGTTGCAGCCGCCTCCTTTTCATCATCATCACGAAAAAGCGCAAAGCCATCGCGACAAAAAACACTAGCATTTTATATCGTGCAATTCGTATCGGGATAGCAATTTAGAATCGCCTCTTTGGATTGTAAGAATCTTCTCTTTACATTTATAAATGTATGCAGGAAACAAAGGATGTTCTCCTGCTTTTCTTTTTCCTTCATTTCTTTCTACGGTAAACTGTGATATAATAAGGTAGACTTTTGAAAGGATTGATTATGGAATATTATTTGAGGATATACATTTATTTTATCATCTATAGTTTTTTGGGCTGGGTCTGCGAATGCCTCTACTGTTCTTATCTGGACAAAAGAATCGTCAACCGAGGTTTTGTCAGCGGTCCTGTATGTCCTATCTACGGATTCGGTGCATTGGCGATACTTAAAATGCTTACCCCTTTCACCGATAATATATTGACCGTGTTTTTAGCAGGTGTACTTATCACTTCCGCAATCGAATATATTGCAAGCTATGTTTTGGAGAAAATGTTTCAAACGACTTGGTGGGATTATTCAAACTATCAATATAATCTCAATGGGAGAATTTGTGCTAAAAATTCCATCCTGTTCGGACTGATGGCGGTTGCTTTACAATTTTATGTTCATCCTCTGATTTTGATGTGGGTGGATACCGTATCGGTGCGTGCTATGATGATTACCGCTGTTACTTTTACAATCGCATTTTCGATCGACTTTGCGGAGACGGTATTTACGATTCTGCGTTTGAACAACAAACTGAAAACCTTGGATGAAATCAAAGCCGAGGCGCTTGCCAAGTATTCGGATTTCGGTCAGGATTTCGGAGTGGATGTGATTTTGAAGAAAATCAAAGAGCTTCCGCAGCAATCCGCGATTTCTCTCAACAATGGAATGGAGGAAATTTTAACTCGTTTTAAAATGAAGCTTTTAGAAATCAAATTTTCGGAGAGGCGTCTATTGCGTGCTTTCCCGAAAATGCGCAATTTGAGCAATCCATATATCCAAGCGATACGCGAATTTTTGGACGAAAGACGAAATTCATAGAATGATTTTCAGATGCAATCTTAAAGACAGTCAAATCTAAACGCGGATGATATAATGAAATGGCATCCGAAATCTTAAATGCAACCTACATTTCGAATGAAATGTAGGTTTTTTTGTGCATAGCAAAGAAGTTCATTGATAAAATTTCTATCAATAATTTTGTCCATTTCATGCTAAAAATAGAGACCGGGTCTCCGATTTTATTTCTTCCCTATTTATCAAATGAAAGTAGTTCTTACTTTCCATTTATAGTATAAAAAAGGTACGACCGAAGTCGTACCATTTTATTATTCTTTTTCATCATCGCGTTGAACTTTGTAGAATTCCGCTTGCTTCAAATACATATCCGCTTGTTGCGTGTAGAAGTCCAACTGACCTTCAGTAACTGACAATTGCTTCTGGTAATATCCCATCTGCTTTTTGTAGAAGTCAATCTGTGTCTTAAGGAAATAGTATTGACTCTTGTGGTATTCTTCCTGTTGATTACAGAAGATATCCATTTCTACCGATGCCTGCTCTGCAGATTCACCGCTCGCAGTAAGGAATTCTTCTTCCAGTTCAATCATCTCGGTAGCCGGGTCAAACTCGTTGATTGGTGCGGACTCGACTTCAACGCCTTCCGCAATATAGTTATCAATCGAAATCTGATTTTCAAGTTCCGCAAACTCATCTTCAGATGATTGCTCCGATGTCTGAGCAGTTTCCTTCACCGGCTCTTCAGTTTCTTCCACAGGCTGTACTTCCGTTATCGATTCTTCCGCAATCATCTCCGGCATTTCTTCAGAATTCTCCGCTACCGACTCCTCGATTTCGGATGCAATTTCAATTGGCTGTACTTCCGCTATCGGCTCTTCCACAATCATCTCTGGCATTTCTTCAGAATTCTTCGCTACCGACTCCTCAATTTCGGATGCAATTTCAATTGGCTGCATTTCTGCCACCGGCTCTGCAATTTCAACAGTTGTCATTTCAGCCTTCGGAATTTCAACTGAATTTATTTGATTCTCCGGCTCTTGCGGCAATTCTTCCATAGCCTGCTCTACTAAAGAGTCCTCAATAACCATTCGTGACTCTTCATCATTCGTCATCGAATCCGCGATTTCATTTTCGTCTTCTTCATTCAGAAGATCCAACCAATGACTGAAAATCGTTTCTTCGGATTGCTCTTCGCTCACAACTTCCTGAGTTTTTTCTTTTTCCGCCATTGCTTCCATCGCCGCCAAAATTTCCGGTGCAATTACAAACTCTCTTGTTTGCTCGAGTTCTTCCGCCGTCATCGGAGTATCCATCGGTATTACATTGGAAGAAGCTTGAGTTTGCGCTACAGGTGTTTCCAATTTCGTAATTTCAGGCGCAACCGACAAATCCGCTTTCGCCACCATCGGTGTTACAATCGGCGTAACCGGTGTACTCATTACTGTTGGCTGTGGTGCAGGCTCTGAAACAGGAACTGCTACCGGATGGTAAGTCGGTGTTTCCGCTACAAATTCTTTCGGAGTCTCTTGAACAATCTCTTTCGGCATTTCCGAAACTTGCTCTTGTGATTCTTCTGCAGGTTTTTTCTCCACCACCACATTATCAACAATATATTTAGACTTGTCATTGGACAGCTTGATATTTACAACGATGCTGTCCGACTCCGAATCAACAAATGCTTCGGTTTCTCCCAATCCGTCGATGTTGATACGCACCGGCACCTTCTCTTCTTTTGGCCCTTGGTTTTCTTCTACCAACTCTTTGTTCATTAAGGCAATGTTCATCTCGTCAACCTCTCCCCCGATTTCATCCGCAGCATCTTCTTTTGCTACGACAATTTCAACTGGTGTCATTTCAGACACATTTTCCGCATTCTCCTGCGCAACTTCCTTATTATCCCCTAGGTTTTCCTGTGTTGAAGTAATCTCCGAAACCGCTTCTTCGTTTTCTTTTTGTTCTTCCGCAAGCTTCAACTCGCCAATCGCCCGATTGACCGTACGCATAATATCTTCGATTGCTGCAGGTCTTTCGTGAATCGGCTGCTCTGTCGCCACTTCATGAACAGCTTCTTCGATAATCGCTTCCAATTCATCCTGCGTTACTTCGGTAACATTGCTCAAAGTATCTTTTGCAATCTCCGGCGAAATTTCATTCCATGAAATTACAATCGGTTCTGAAATCTCAATTTCGTCCACAGGTTTTATAATATCTTCAACAGAAGACTCTATCACTACTTCCGGCTCAACTGCCGCTTCGATGAGCAACTCTTTCGGCGTTTCTCCCTCTTGCTCAAAGTCTACAACGGCTGTCATCGGTTCTTCAATTTCTTGTGTAAACACTTTCGTCTGTGCCAATTCCGCATTCGCCACCGAAACTTCTGTCGGTTCATTATCGAAATTCGTTACATTCTCAAGCGTTTCCGAAATCGGATATTGCTCAACTTCATCCGCTTGCTTTGAAACTTGAGCAAGCAATTCTTCATCCACCGCAATGGTATTTTCATCAATCAGAATATCTTCTGTTGGAATCTCGTCTAAGAATAGCGGCTGTTCTTCTGAAGCAACCGGTTTTTCCTCTTCGATTTCTTCTTTATTTTCGCTCGCATTGACTCCCATCTTAGTAAGCTTGTTGAAATAATGACTTTGAAAGTCGGTAATATTATTGCGCTCAAAGCTGAAACTTTGTGTAAAGTGAACCGGCTTGACCGCATCCATTGCCACCGATGCATTCGCTGCAATCGTATGGGCGAACATCTCGCCGTCTCCCAATGCCGCCTGCTCATTTTCTTCACTAATTTCCTGCGCAATTGCCGGTTCTTCCCGTGCAATCTCTACCAATTCTTCAGCAATAATCGCTTCTTCCGATTCCGCTATCAAAGAATCCTCGGTTATTTCATCTTCGATATGCGAGAACTCGATATTCTCTTCCGCAACCTGCAACTCTTCGGATGGTGAAGATTGAATTTCAAGATTTTCATGAACATCCTCCAACGAAGGAATCATCTCATCCACCAAGTCCGATAGGTCTTCAGCTTGCTGCTCGGCAAGAATTCTCTCCTGCTCCTCCGCCAGTCGTTTTGCTTCTTCCTCTTGGCGTCGTCTCTCCGCATTTTCACGCTGAATTTGTGCAAACTTGCTGGTTTCGCTGATGACGGAGCTGTAATCCACATGAATTTCTTCGTATTCGTCCTCGTCATCATCCGCAATCGCATCTTCTGATGTGAAAGCATCCATCTTTTCAGATAGACTCTCCTCTGCAGGTTCTTGCAGCTTGGCGATGATTTCATCTTCCATTGTCGATTCTGTTTCTTCTATTATATTGTCTTGTGTATCTTCTTGGATTTCAATAATATTTTCCTGCTCAGCAAGCTCTTCCGAAATGTCAACCGGCAATTCGGCCGAGATTTCCTCTGCGATAATTTCTTCCGCTACAATTTCCTCAATCGGCTCTTCGATATTTTGTTCGATTTTCGCACTCTCTTCATTTGAGCTGTCGCCGAAGAAGTCAATCAGCTTCTCCTTCTTGCCTGATGAAGTATCATTAAATAAATCAAATTTCTTTTCTTTAATTTCAAATGGTCTAATCGTAGAATCAGTATATTCAGGTGTCTCTTCTTGAGGTTCTTCCATTTTTGCTTCCGGCAACGAAGCTTCGATCGTTTCGACAGTTTCCTCAGGTATAATTTCTTCCACCTTAACTTCCATACCTTCTGCCGATACTTCCTCCTCAATTTCTTGAGGCATCTCTTCAGATGTTTCTACCGATTGAGTTTCTTCTACAGTTTGAAGAATTGGCTCGGCCTTTTCTTTTTTCTTTCCGAAGATTTCCGCATAGATATCTTCTTCGTCCGCTCCCTCGTTGAACAATTCCTCCAAGCTGCGCAAACGACCGGTTGCATCCAATCTGGAATCTGCCCGTTGTTGGTCAAAATTGCCGACAGCGGTTGCAGCTTCTGCACTCGCAAGTGCCGCCGCATTGGACATCGGCGTCGCCCAGTTCTCATTGTAATCATCAAAAGCTCCGTCATAAGAGGTCAACTCTTTATGCTTACGACTTCTGCCTATCATAAGTGATATTAAAAATATAAATAGCGGCGCCAAACTGTAAACCCCGTTTTGAATCGGATTCAACTCCGAAAAATAAGTTGTGTTCACCGCCGGGTCATTGGAGTATGAAGAAGTCGAATTAAATTTCATGAAGGCGACAAAAACAGACGCTAAGCTGATTATAAATCCGGAAACCAAGGTCGCAAATTGGAAATTGCGATACTTTTGTCCCGGCGCCACCTTGTTCATCACCAGATTGACAATTAAAATAATCACGATGAAACTGAGCAGTCCGATTTCGCGCATAACAAACCATGCCGGTAGTATCGCAAAAAGAGATGCCGTTCCCGCCGCGTCTGAAGTAATATAATTTTTTCTTGAATAAGCAAGCAAGCCGATGATGCTCAAAAGCAAAATCATAATTGCTATGTATGAGCCATACTCGGTATATTCCATTGCTTTTGCAAGGTTAGAGCCGGAAAGCGTAAGTCCGACCCAAAAACTTTTGATAGTTTGTATTAGATTCTCCATATATCCCCCAAATCTATTAAAAAAATCATTTAAAATCAAGTCTGTCCATTTATTCTATCATACTTTGAAGAACATTTCTACAATCAATTATAAAAGATGTGTAATTTTTTTAGTTTTAATTATGTAACTTCACCACTTTAAGTAAAGTTGCTCTTTCTCTTTCTACCCTTAAAATTACCTTTTTATTCTTTTGATAAAAAATTTTATTGCAAATAATAATCGAAAATTAAAATGGATACGCATTTTTTGATACAAGTATCTCTATCCTTCCCTTTTTTCGACATTTTTAATCAAGAAATAAGGATTTTCTATTTAAAAAGATAGCATATTGGGGTATGATAAAAGAGCAATAAAAAGGTAGCGGTTTTTATTTCTATTTTGATTTAATATCATTTAGGTATTTGGAAAGGGAATGTATGGCAAAATTTGAAAGGGATTTGACTTCGGGGAGTGTTGTCAAAAAACTGATTTTATTCGCTTTGCCCTTTATGCTGTCCAACTTTATACAATCAATGTATAATATCGCCGATATGTTTATCGTCGGACGCTTTATGGGAAAAACGGGAATTTCGGGAGTATCGATTGGCGGGCAGTTGATGATGATTATGACCAATGCCGCAGTTGCAATCTGCACAGGCGGTGCCATTATCATCGGACAATTCATCGGCGCAAAGGAGCGCTGCAACGCTGTCAAAACGGTGGGAACTTTGCTCACTTTTTTAATAGGAATAGCAGTCTTCCTTACGGTTTTTATGTTATTTGCTTCCGATAAAATTCTGCATCTTATCAAAACGCCGCCGGAGTCTTATGAATATGCCAAGCAATATTTGAGCATCACGATTCTGAGTTCAACTTTTATCTTCGGATACAATTCGCTATCCGCCATCATGCGCGGGATGGGAAATTCAAAAACTCCACTGTATCTCGTAACGGGCGCTTGCATCATAAATATAATGCTTGACCTGCTTTTCGTCGGCGCTTTGGGAATGGGTGTTCGCGGCGCGGCAACCGCAACCGTCATCTCACAAGCATTCAGCATGTGCGCTTGTATTTACTTTTTAAAGCATACGGACTTCATGTTTGATTTTCGTCCATCGTCATTCAAAATCCACCGTGATAAATTAAAATTAATTCTATCAACCGGATTGCCGATTCTGATTCAATCTTTGGCGATGAGCTTTTCATTTTTAATGATGACCGTTATCTCAAATACATTGGGAGTTACGGCATCAGCCGGTTTGGCAATTGTTGCAAAATTCAACGGCTTCGCACTGATGCCTTCAATGGCGGTCGGCGCATCCGTATCCGCAATGGTGGCGCAAAATATGGGAGCGAACCAAATCGACCGCGTCAAAAAAACAATGCATGCCGGTCTTGGAATCAGTTTCCTCGTGTCGATTCCGATTTATATCTTCGCACAGTTCTTTTCGGCAACCTTCATTTCTTTATTTGACAAGGATCCCGATTTGATTGTGGCAGGTGTCGAATATCTCAAATATTTCAGCTTGGACTATTTGATTATGGCATTCTTTTCTCCGGTCATCAGCTTGATAATCGGCTCGGGTCATACGAAGTTCTCGTCCTTCTTGGCGATTTGTTCCTCCGTAGTCATCCGATTGCCGCTTGCCTATTTCTTCGTCATGGTAATGAATTTGAATTTGGCGGGGATAGGGCTTTCCGCTCCGATTGCCAGCTCGATTTCGACGATTGCCGCATGGATTTATTACTCAAGCGGCCGTTGGAAAGAAAAGGTAATCACCAAAAAAGTAATTCCAAACACATAGCTTTAAAAAATACCAACCGGAGTCCGAAGAATTGGACTTGGGTTGGTATTTGAATTTCATCCTTCGTTTATTCATATATTTCAAAAAAAGCTCAGCTTTTAGCAACTATTCGAGCTTCCTTATAAATATTTTTCCCAAAGAGCAGCGTTATCAAAGATGCGATCGCATAATTCACTAAAAGAACTCCAAACGAAAGCGGCGATTGAATAAACTGAGCTAAAAACAGCCCATAGCTTTGAGTGAGGGAAATATATTCCTTTTTTGACTCCCACAGAGAATCTTGAAGCATGATGGCCCCTACAAAAAAAGCGCCTGCCAAATTCATAAAAAGAGAAGTCGATGTGAGAATAATCACATCATGCCTATCCATTTCACCTCTCGTCATTCGGGCAAATCCGTCGAAAGTACATTTCACCAAAGCATAACCCGGAAAACAGGATAGAATTAACAACTTTTCCAAATCCAATTTGGCAAAATAACCCCAAAACAAGATTCCAATCAACGAGCCGATAAATGCGCCTGCATATCCCTTCCATTTTTTCGAACGGTCAATCGGCGCGCTGCTCAAATTTTTCGATTGAATATAGTCGAAGAATTTTTTCTCCGTCAAATTTTCCGTACTGTAAATCTCTTTTTCCACATAAAAAATTTGTTTCCCACAATTTTCGTTTACAGCAACATCCTCAAAACTCTCCTCCTTCATAAAAGAAGTGATTTCCTCAATCGAGTTTTGAATCGTGCGACTGATACTGCGTAAAGAAATATGCGAATCGGCTATCACCTCAAAACAATATTCATATCTCACAATATAACGAATGAATTTATTTTTGTCCAACAGCTTTTGGAATTTCTGTCTTTGCTCATATAAAGAGCCTCGAGGTCCTATTCCGCCGACACGGATATTAAACCCCGTCTTGTTGGCCGGTGCGGTAACAATGACCGTGAATCCGTTCACATCACCTATCATCGAATGTTTTGTATGTTCTTCAAAACCATATTCTCTTCTCAAAAACCTTCTTGCACTTCCCCTGACCTTCGCCATTTTCTATCCCCTTTTCAAAAACTATATATCGTCCTTTCAAATATCTTCGCGTTTGATTTTCAGATATCTCAGGTCCTTCGGTTTTTTCTCCGGGTCATCGATATTCGCATAGTTGATAGCTTTCGGCAGACCGAAAACCCAAATAAATCCCGTACAACCGAAAGACAGCAAGAAATCCCAAAGATAGAGTATAAGCATATCGATTCCGCCGCCGAAAATAATGCTCGGCAATCGATTGAAAACCTGCCAATAATTCATGCCGTGTGACATTGTGATATCCGTATGCGCAATCGCCGACCAGCCCATCATCTTTCCTAAAAACAATCCGAAAAAAGAAAGTCCGTATATCGCAATCGCTCCATAGCCGCTGACTTTCCCGGAGCCGAAAACCGTATAGCCGATAAAAGGCAGCCAACCCATTGCCAAAGCAATAAAAATACATCCGAAATGAAACCCGAGGCTAATCGGTACAAAGAGCGTAACAAAAGCCGTAATCCCGATTCCCAAACACATCCCGATTATCGCGCCGACAGTTGCCAAAGTTTTATTCTCGATAATTTCACCGTCTTTGACAATAGATTTCTTCTTTTTGGTTTTTACTCCCCCGCTTTCATCCTTCTGCACTTCAACATAAGGCTGTATGTAAGCATTTTTCTTCATATACGCAATAATCTTATCGATCGTTTCGGCAATCACTTCCTGCATCCCGAGCTCATGATGATGCGCCATCAGCAAAAAACATCCCCTCTTGTATCTTACCTGATGAATGCATTTTTCATCAACCAAACTCTCCATGAACTCCGCCTGATCCAATTCATCTTCCATGCTCGGAATTCCGTCAACCTTCATCCATAGCTCATTTTGGTCATTCACCCGAGCAGTGAAAGGATAATTCTCAATCTTGCCGGATATTTCCCACTCCCCCGAATCCGTCAAATCGTATCTCTCTTTTAAAAAATCAAAAGTAAACATCTTTCCTCCTCCATCCAAACCGACTACATCTATGATAACATATTAAATTGCTGAATTCAATCAATGATATTCTCTTCTAATTTACCCAAAAAAGCCACCCGACTTTCATCCGGTGGCCTAAATTTATAAAAGATACATATGATTGAGCGGACCACGACCACTTCCGATATCCAAACCGTCCGCAATCGCGCCCGCGACATAAGCTTTTGCCGAAGCGACCGATTCTTCTCGCGATTTTCCCAAAGCCAAATTGCTCGCAATCGCCGATGACAAAGTACAGCCCGTACCATGCGTGTTCGGATTTTGAATTAGCTTCCCGTCAAAACATTTCCACTGACCGTCAAACAAAATATCCATCTTGCCGCTTTCCAAATGACCGCCCTTTATCAACACCGCCACCTTGTACTTCTCAAAAATCTTTTGAGCCGCCGACTTCATCTCATCCACCGTACGAATGGAAAACCCCGACAAAATCTCCGCCTCATATAAATTCGGCGTAATCAAGTTTGCAATCGGAAACAGCTTTTTCTCCAGTGCCGCAATCGCATCTTCCGCAATCAAGCGGGAGCCCGATGTCGAAACCATCACCGGATCCAAAACAATATTCTTCGCTTGATACTGCAACAGCTTATTCGCAATGATTTCTATCGTTTGGATATTTGAAACCATGCCGATTTTTACCGCATCCGGAAAAATATCCGTAAATACCGCATCCATCTGCGCCGCAATCACATCCGCAGAGACATCCTCAATCGCCGTCACCCCCAAAGTATTTTGAGCCGTAATCGCTGTAATGACCGACATCCCGAACACCTTGTGCGCCGTCATTGTCTTTAAATCCGCCTGAATTCCCGCACCGCCCGAGCAATCCGAGCCCGCAATCGTCAAAACTTTTTTCATAAAAACTCCTTACAATAAAAATCAAATCGCTGTTGATATTTTCAATTCACAATTTCCAAAACAAATATCCGTCAAATCCGATTTGCTAAGCAAAAGATAAAAAAATTCCTTCCTATTATATAGCATATAAAATACAAAACGAAGCCACCAAATTTCACCCACACGCCCGCAAATAAAATTTTTGGAATGCGTCAGCATTCCTACCCTTTTCCTTCCCCCTCAAGATAGAGTGTTCGGCGGAGTTTTTCCAATAGCGATATGAACATCGCGAATGAAATTTAATCGGCTTTAGCCAAAAAATCTCTATGCGTAAGTTCGTAAAAATTCAGACCCATCTGCACGATGCGGATGGGAGCTTCGTGAAATACGATGTTTCTTACGAAGCGCTCGAAACTTTACGATATGCGAGTTTGATTTTTCTTAAAGCATAATCCGAGCGTCAGTAATGTCTTTCGAAAAAGTTACATCCTATTCCGCCAACACACGAACGAACTATTCTGCAAGCTTTATCTTCTCCCCGCTCAAAATTCGATTCGTCGTACGCATCGCACACATCTTTCCACACATCGTACAAGTATCACGCTCACTTGGCGGTTTGGACTCGAAATATTCCCGCGCCTTCTTGCTGTCGAGCGCATAAGAGAACATTTCCTCCCAATCGATTCGTCGTCGCGCATCACTCATCTTATTGTCAATATCGCGCGCACCCTCAATACCTTTTGCGATATCTCCCGCATGCGCTGCAATCTTGGATGCGATAATTCCGTCACGAACATCCTGAAGGTCAGGCAAACGCAAATGCTCCGCCGGTGTTACATAGCAAAGGAAATCCGCACCTGCACTCGCTGCCACCGCCCCGCCGATTGCAGAGGTGATATGGTCATAGCCCGGTGCAATATCCGTTACAAGAGGTCCGAGCACATAGAACGGTGCTTCATGACAAAGTCTCTTTTCTAAAATCATATTCGCCGCAATTTCGTTGAGCGCCATGTGACCCGGCCCTTCAATCATGACCTGCACATTTTTTTCCCATGCTCTTTTTGTCAAAATTCCAAGCTCAATCAACTCGGAAACCTGAGCCGCATCCGTGCTGTCGTGAATACTTCCCGGTCGAAGCGCATCGCCCAACGAAATCGTCACATCGTATTGATATAAAATATCCAGCAATTTATCATAATGCTCAAAGAAGGGATTCTCATTGCCCGTCATTTCCATCCATGCAAAAAGCAAAGAGCCGCCGCGCGACACGATATTCGTCACCCGCTTGCTCGCCTTAAATCCTTCAATCGCTCTACGATTGATGCCCGCATGAATCGTCATAAAATCCACACCTTGTTTCGCATGATATTCCACAACTTCCAAAAAATCATCCGCTGTAATGTCTTCCAATTCTTTTTCCAAATATCCTACCGCATCATACATCGGAACCGTACCAATCATCGCCGGTGAAAAATCAATCAGCTCCTGTCGAAATTGATTCGTTTTTCCATAGTTTGATAAGTCCATAATCGACTCTGCGCCAAGCTCAATCGCCAATTTCACCTTTTCAAACTCTTCCTTGTAATCCGGACAATCCCCCGAAACCCCGAGATTTACATTGATTTTGGTACGAAGACCTTTACCGATTCCTTCCGGACTGAGCGATTTGTGATTGATATTTGCCGAATCGCAATCTTGCCTTCCGCAACATAACGCATCAATAAATTGATGTCCATATTTTCTTTTTGCGCCACGGTCTTCATCTGCTCCGTAACAATACCTTTTTTAGCAGCTTCCATTTGAGTTTTATAATTCATATTCCCTCCTAAATTTTAGGGAGAGCGGCAAGAGAATAAAAAAGCGCCCGAAAATCGGACGCTAATCAACGGATTGTTCCCTTCGTTGGCATTACCCACATCAGGTACGGTCGAAACTTTTGTTTCCTCTCAGCCTGCATACAAGCTCCCGAATATGATTTGATTATATATTAGTGCTTAGTATTTGTCAAATATTATCCCATCACGGATCAAGCAACGATCGAACACAATTTTTGAAATATGATAGTATTCCTTCTTTACTCTCTCAAGACAGAGTGTTTGCCTCTATAATTTTCTTTAAATTCATTTGATGTAATATTTTATAATTACCTCTATCTCTGCTTACTAAAACGCGAAAGCAATACAAATGTTAGCAACCCCTAAATAATTCTCTAACATTTTACCATATTATAATAATTTCCCTAGTTCATGAGTTTGACGCTTCCGTTTTCAACACTATATTTCTTATCTATGGTCGAAAAATATGTGCTTCCAATATCATGAGTGATTAAAACAACCGTCAACTCCGGATTATTTACCAAAGAGTTCATAATTTCTTCTGCGGTTTCTGTATCAACACCACTTGTTCCTTCGTCAATTACAATCATTCCACGATTTCGGATAAGCGCCCTTGCCAGTGCAATTCGTTGCGATTGCCCACCGGATAAATTTTTTCCGTTTTCTAAAATCATCGTTTCCAAACCTTTGGGGAGTTCTTTTATATACTGATTTATTCCGGACATACTTAGAGCTTTTTCTATTTCTTCTTCGGAAAATTTTTCATACAAACAAATATTATTTCTTATAGTGTCATTGAATAAATATGGGTTCTGTGACAATAATGTAACTTTACTAAAAAAAGACTCGTACGATATTTTTCTAAGCTCCGTTTGATTTATTTTGATTTCACCTTTGTAGTCATCAAAATACTTACAGAACAATTTAATCAGCGTACTTTTTCCGCTTCCACTTTTCCCAAAAATAGCTATTTTATCATTCTTTTTCCATTGGAGATTTACATCCGCTAAACCCCATTGCGTATCTTCACCGTATTGAAAATAAACATTTTTCCATTCTATCCGATCAACATCCCCCATTTCTTCACCGACAAAATCTACTTTAACATCTACTATCGCTTGCAATTTTTCTTGGATAGCCTTGCTTGACTTGATTCGAGAAAATTGTTGCGAAATCACTTTACACGGAGCGATTATGAAGTTGGATAAATTTGTTGCCGCAACCATATAACCAATCGTCACCTTACCTTCAAAAAAGAGAAACATCCCTACCAACAAAATGACATAGAACAAAAAATTGCTCAAAAAAGATGATAGCGAAATACTTAAGTTCATTTTTTCTTGAAAATTTTTTTCCACGGCAGCTGTTTTATCAGCATAATCCGTATGATTGGCTGAATATAAACCAGTAACATTGAATTGGCGAATCATTTCAAAACCTTTAAGAATGTCTAAGGCCTGATTCGTATATAGTGCAAGTTGTTCCGAATAGTTTTGCCTTGCTGTTCGTATCCCTCTATCTAATATTCTCGGTACAACAAAAGGTAGTACACTGGCTGATAGTATGAATATCAACAACGAAGGGCTTATGTAAATCAACATACATATTGCAAAAAACAACATCCCCCCATATAACGCAACATTATAAATCCCATCATACAAGTCATCTTCAAGAATCTTAATATCATTGGTGAGAACGGATAGTATGTGAGAATTTCCTTCCTTGAAATAATCTTTCATGCTAATGTTAAGTGTGGCATCCATAATTCTCGTTCGTATTAAAGAAATTGCTCCACATTTAATTTTTGTAAACAAATTTCTGCTAATCAGTTCCAATGTAAAACTTGCAACTGTTATGAAAGCTCCGAATATCAAATACTTTAGAGCAACGGATTTTGTCGGCGCATCAATCAGCCATTGAATAATAAAAGATTTCAAAGGGGCAACAAAAGCAATCCCAACGGTAAAAGCGATACTTGTGACAATCAAAAATTTATTCTTTCGGGGATACTCATAAAATAAATTCTCTTTCTTGTTCATAAATACATCCTCTCCAACTTCTTAAAAATTAATAATTTCGATTCCATATCGCGTAAAGTCTGATAATTTCAATTTAATATTATTATTTTTTTATGATCCGGTCAACACTTTTCCCAAAACAAAAAATTCGATTTTTCATAAAGCCGATTCGTTGAATGGCGATGTTCATAGCTGCAGCCAAATAAAAACAAATACCCAACATATAAAATTTCGGAATGCGTCAGCATTCCTTCCTTATTCTCTTCTCGCCTAAGAGAAAGTGTTCGCCGGAATACCATCTCCCATCGCTTTGAGAAAAGCACCCCAGTCATTCCACGAACAGCAAACGAATAATTTTTTGATTGGTCATTCCCGCTTTTTGTGCTACAATATAAAAAGATGTTGCTTGAAAAAGCAATCCAATCACGAAGGGAGATGAAATGAGCAAAACCGTCCTGATCACCGGCGCAAGTCGCGGCATCGGCAGAGGAATCGCAGAGCTTTTTGCAAGACATCAATACAATGTCGTTATCAACTATTACAACAGCGAAAAACTTGCCGAAGAGCTGAGGGATAAAATTATTGCGAGCGGTACCAACGCCATCGCCGTTCGAGCCGATGTTTCCAATCGAAACGAAGTCGATGCGATGATAAGTCAAACGATGGAGCGTTTTGGCAAAATTGATATTCTAGTGAACAATGCAGGGATTGCAGAAATGAAATTATTTACCGATATTCAGCCTGATTATTGGGAGCGCATCTTTGAAGTCAATGTCAAAGGCATTTTCAATTGCTGCCACCAAGTCGTACCCCACATGCTTTCGAGAAAAAGCGGAAAAATCATCAACATTTCTTCCGTTTGGGGCATTGTCGGTGCCGCAATGGAAACCCATTACTCCGCAACCAAAGGCGCTGTCAATTCATTTACAAAAGCGCTTGCGAAAGAATTGGGTCCATCCGGAATTACCGTCAACGCAGTCGCCCCGGGCGCTGTCTATACCGATATGATTTCCGGACTTAGCGATGACATTTTAAACTATGTCAAAAACGACACACCGCTTGGAGAACTCGGAACTGTTGAGCAGGTTGCTCAGATGGTCTATTTCTTAGCGGACAACACAGGCGATTTTATCACCGGACAAATCATCAGTCCCAACGGCGGCTATGTAATATACTAATCGGCAAAGGAGATTTTATGAACCATCTGTATTATTTCTTTCGCGGCGTTTCGGATAATGCGGTGTATGATTCCTATTCACCCACGCACATTATCTTGCTGATTCTGACTGCAGTCATCAGTTTATATATTTATTTCAATCGGGAGACTCTGCGAAAGCCTTCCGTAGATAGAAATCTAAAAATATTTTTTGTCGTCACTTTGCTGATACAACAAGTGATGCTCTATTCCTGGTATGTCTTTTCGGGCTATTTCAAAATCACCGAAAGTCTGCCGCTGTATCATTGTCGGGTTGCTATCATCTGCACGATTATCGGATTGCTGAGCAATCGCTCGATATTCCGCAGCATCGGCTGCATGTGGGGAAGCATCGGAGCAATCATCGCTTTGCTCGTTCCGAATCCCGACCCTTTTTTGTTCCCGCATTTCACATTGCTTTCTTATTTCGCGGGTCACATGATACTGCTTTGGGCAAATATGTATGTCCTCTTCGTACAGGAATTTACATTGGAGAAGAAAGAATTGCTCAAGACATTGGTGCTTACAAATGTGTTTCATCTTTTTGTGCTCGGCTTCGACATTTTGACCGAGGCGAATTATTGCTATCTAATCAGCTTGCCGTTTGATTTGCCATTCTTCAACGAGCCGATTGTCAAAATGATATACACGCCGGCCATCTTTGTGCTGTTCAGTTTGGCAATCATCGTATTCTACGCACTTACAAACATTCGTCAAGCGACTCGCCAAAGAGTGAGCTTGCATCAGATAAAATCATACAACAAATACAAATAAGGAGAATTTCATGGAAAAAAAATTGGAAAAATATGCACGATTGTTGGTGCAAAAAGGAATCAATATCCAAAAAGATCAACTGCTCGTAGTCAATGCGCCGATTGAAATGAGTGATTTTGTACATCATATCGCCAAAGAAGCATATGCTGTCGGTGCAAAAAATGTTCATGTGGAATACCGTGACGATTCGCTGAATCTCATTCGATATCAGATGGCTCCTCTGGAAAGTTTCGGCGAGCCTTTGCAATGGAAAGCGGACGGGTTTGCTCAGATGGCGGAATCCGGCGGTGCTTTTTTGAGCTTGACGGGAACGGATCCGGATTTGCTCAAAGGAGTCGATTCCGACAAAATCGCTTTGAATCAAAAAACCCATGGTAAAGCGATGGAGCCGTTCAGAAAATTGATGATGGCGGGTACGGTTTCGTGGTGCGTGGCGGCAGTTCCAAATCCCGCATGGGCGAAAAAAGTGTATCCGAATCTTTCCGAGCAGGATGCCGTTGCCAAACTTTGGGACAGCATCTTCAAAATGACCCGAGTCGATTCGGAAGACCCGGTTGCTGCATGGAATGAGCATGTTGCGAATCTGAATGCAAAAGTGGAGAAATTGCAGAACTACAATTTCAAATCGCTTCATTATAAATCACCGATTACCGACCTTGTAATCGACTTGGTTCCAAATCATGTTTGGGTATCTGCGGAAGAAAAAAACGGCAAAGGAGTCCCATTCATCGCCAATATGCCGACGGAAGAAATTTTCACCGCTGCAAAGCGAGACGGCGTAAACGGCTATGTAGGCAATACGATGCCATTCAACTATTCCGGTACGCTGATTGACGGTTTCAAACTGACTTTCAAAGACGGAAAAATCGTAGAGATGACTGCAAAAGTGGGTGAAGAAGTATTCGAAAAATTGCTCGACACGGATGAAGGCGCTCGTTACCTCGGCGAAGTGGCACTCGTTCCATACGATTCTCCGATTTCAAATACAAAGACGATTTATTACAACACTTTGTTTGACGAAAATGCCTCCTGCCATCTCGCTTTCGGTGCGGCATACCCGACCAATATCAAAGGCGGCGACAAGATGAGTCAAGAGGATTTGAAAAATGCACAGATGAATGTTTCGGTAGTGCATGAAGACTTTATGATCGGCTCCGCGGATATGAATATCGACGGAATCACTCATGACGGACAAATCATTCCGGTCTTTAGAAACGGAAACTGGGCATTATAATTGAAAATTTGAAAGCAGAAGTTCATCGAGCTTCTGCTTTTTTGTTTCTGATTTTTGTTTTCTAACTCTCGATTTTTATTTTTCTTTTTGGTTTTATCTTCGATTTTCGGTTTTCAATTTCCATTTGTTTTTTGGTTTTCGATTTCCATTTCCATTTCGTTTTGATTTTGGTCTTAGATTTCGATTTTTGCTTTTTATGAACGAATCAAAACCGGTTATCCAACAAGACGGATTCGCCATAGCGAAGTTTTCGTCGAATTTCCTGAACCTGATTGTCCATTTCTTCCAGATCTTTGAGCCTTTCTTTTTCTTCCTGAGAAGTTTCCAGCACCTTGCTGATTCCGCCGTTGGAAATTACGATTCTTCTGTCCGCCATCAGCGCAAGCAAAGGGTCATGTGTCGCCATCAACACGATTTTGTCCTCCGACACGAGCAAGTCCAACGCTTTTTTACGGTCAATTCCCGCATTCTCGATTTCGTCAATCAACACGATGGGCGATGTACTCAAAATTGCGGTATCCGCAATCATCAGCGCGCGCGATTGTCCGCCGGAGAGCGAAGTGATTTGTGTCTCGAGCGCAAATTGTTCGCCCGCCAAATTGTTTGCCGCTTCGTGAATACGCAGCACCACATCCGAAATATTATTGACCATTCGGCTCTGTGCATGCAGCTCTAAAAATTCCCGAACGCTCAAATCCATGACAAAGTTCATATTTTGTGAAAGTTGCGCCACCAATTTGTTGTTGGATGAAAAACGCCATTTTTTGTCCGGCAATTCATTGTTAATCAAAATTTCCCGATTGGTCGGCGTATCTCTCTGCGCCGTCCATTCGATATCCGCCAGCAGTCGCGATTTTCCCGAGCCGGTCGGTCCGACAATGGCTACGATTTCAGATTTTCTGATTTCCAAACGCTCAAAGCCTTCTTTTTCTCCGGATTTGTTTTGTCCCGGCAAAATGGTCAGACTGTGTACGCCCTTGTCCTCATCAACCCCGAGAAATGCCTGCATCTGCCGGATATAGTCGAAGAAGTCTCGCTCGAGCTGAGCGATGTCCATCGCTTTGTCTTCAATTTCTTCATCCGAAAAATGCGCCAGATATTCTCCGTAGGTCTTGTCTTCATAACCTGAGATGTCAAATTGATTATCTTCAAAATAAGTGGAGATATACGGATAGAGTTCCAGTAGTTCATTTATTTTTTTATTTTGCATTTTCAGCCTCCATCTTTTCCACCATATTCATTTTACGCACATTTCCCATCTGATAGTTGTCTCCGATTCTTCGCTCGCCCAAACAGTAGGAGCAAAGTGCCGACGGCATCGGGAATCGAAGCTCCATTCCCTGTACGGTTTCGACATTTTTTTCTTCGTCATAGAGCAGGGTGCTGAGCTCATAAGCTCCCTGTCCGGTCAGTCCGTTCACATGCATGGTAATTGCACGCGGATTGACGGAGCTCACTTTCGCCGCAAAAACTTCCCGCTCCGCCTGCGATACGATATCGCCTTTGGTAATTACGACGATGTCCGCCGCTCGAAGCATCGGCCCGATTTTTTTCGGCGTATTGATTCCGGACAGATTGTCGATAACGCAAATCCCCTTCACTTCTTTGAGATATGGCGAACAGCGGTTACACAGACCCGCCGATTCCGTAATCAGCAAATCCAATTTATTTTTTCGTCCCCACTGCACAACTTCTTCAACATTGGATGCGAAAAAGTGGTCGGGACAAAGCGCTCCGGACAAACCTTTCTGCACGGGAATTCCCGCTTTTTCATATAGGATATCATCATCGGTGTAAAGGCAATCGAATTTCACGACGCCCACTTTAATATTTCTTTGTTTCAGTGCCTCCGCGGTTTTGAGTATCAAACCCGTTTTGCCGGATGACGGCGGCCCCGACACAACAACAAAATTCATAGCATTCTCCTTCTTTGTTAAAACTTCATCCTATTCGCTCTTTGAATTCTATGCGCCTACCGTCTCCTTAAAGATTCCTTCCGCATGCTCCAAAAGCGCCCCAATGTCATTATTGTGGATAAAATCCCATCCGACCCACGAAAAACCTTGTTCTTCGCTCAATCCGTTTTCGACATTCGGATTGGTGGACGGGAATTTTCCTCCGCCCGAGAAAATCTCGCCGACTTCTTTGGACATAAAGTAATCCAAGAAAGGCTCGACTTCTTTGGTGTCTTTTTTAGCAATCAAAAATATCGGACTCACAATCGCGCCTTCTTTCGGCCAAACCGGTTTTACCGGCCCGTTCTCCGGCAGCATCTGGGTAAAGAAATACGGTGATATGCTTATTACCGGATCCACCGTTTCTCCTGCAATCCCTTTTGTCTTTACCATTTGAGCCGGGTGAAGACTCTTTTTGAAGGAGCGCGCCAGATTGTGAATTCCTTCCTCACCGAACATTTTATAAATGTGAAGAATTACGGCATTGAACAAATCCAAGTCATGCATCGGCAATGCCATCGTATTTTCAAACTCCGGCTTTAGAATGTCCGCCCAACTTGTCGGCATCGGTCGGTCGCCAAGCAACTGCTCGTTGACCATAATAATCGCCGGTACTACGCCGATGATGGCATATTCTTCTTTCGGGTCGCGCAAATCAATCTTGTCATTGGAAAAATCCTTGTTGAATCCCTTGTGCAATGTGCGGAAAACATCCTTATCCTTAAACTGTCCCATATATTTTTTGTCGAAGAATAAATCGAAGCCGGCGGACAACATCATATCCGGCAACTGATTCACATCGCCGCTTTCCACCTGCTCCTTTATCCAATCCAAGCCCATGCTCGCCGCTCGCAAATCATATCCGATTTTTTTGTCCGTACCGTTCTTGAGCTTGTCGAGCTCTTTGGTAAAATTCTCTAAGAGCGGAATTCGAATCGGGCAAGGCAACACGCCTTCAATTCGAATATCGCCGTCTGCAAAACTTCCTTCTTCACGAAGCGTCTGGTCGATCCCTTCGCGGCTTTGGCTGATTGCGTCATGGAGTTTTTCGACAAACAAATTGATATTGACATTTTTCATTTTAAGCGCCGTCTCCAGCGTCACTGCATTTGCCATCGTCTTTCTCATAACCGGATTCTTGAGTTGCTCAAATCCGTTGATTATAAAAACTTCCAATGTTTCCGGATATTTATCCAGAATTGCTCCCACTTTATCTTTTATACTGAAATATGTTGACATTATCATTTCCTTTCTCTGTGTTCATAGTTTGTTATAACTAAACACAATATACCATAGAATATACTTCGGCTCTGTAACATATGATACTATCTTTTCATTCTATAAAAAAATTGTGCGCACGGCACAATTTTTTATCTCTATATCAAAGTCGAATCGATTAATTGACACGCTCATAATTTTCGAAATGTTTTTTTAGAATCATGGCGCCGATATAGACTCCCACAAAAGCCAATACGAAGGTTACAACAACCGCGGACACCCCCATCAAACCCTTGGTCGCCGCAATCATACTGTCCATCCTCTCCGGCGTCTGTCCGCGAGCAATCCATTCACTGCGGTATGATTCCACAAAGAACCACACCGGTATAATTCCGCCCAGCGCCTGTCCGACTTGCATCAAAGCAAAACTGACAGCAATGTGAAGCGTTGACGGATTGTCCTTGCTCGAAGTGATGAAATCTGCAATGATTGCAGTTGCCATTGAAGACATAAACCAAGGCAAGTATCCGCCGCCCATCAAAGTAAACATTCCCATAACAATAGCTGTCAACACCGTAAATTGCCACATCTTTCCTACCTTCTTCGCCGTGAAATACACAATCGTTCCTCCAAACAAACCGAAAATACCCAGGCTGATTGCGTGGCCATAAGCTCCCAACGGAAAAATCGCCATCATAATCGCCATATATAATACCTGATATAAAGCGGTCACGATTGCCAAAAATACAAAGTCTTTAGTTTTTAATACTTTTCTTCTTTTCATTGAATTGTCTCCTTTTCCATCTCTTTAAAAATCTTTTCAATCTCAAAAACGGAAGATTCTTCCACCTTAAAATCTTTTTTGATTTTCCCATTCTCCAGATAAACAATTCTCCCCGCAATCCGCCGAATAAATTCTTAATCATGAGAAATGACCAGAATCCCTTTTTCTTTTGACAAATTCAAAATCAATCGGCTGACTTTCTCCATCGATTCCAAATCCAATCCTGAAGTCGGCTCGTCAAATACCAATACCTCGGCAGGCGACACATAGGCGGTCGCAACCTGCAGACGCTGTTTTTCACCGCCCGACAAATTGAATGGATGCGACTTGGACAGTTTTTGCAAACCGACCATCGAGAGCGCCTCCTGCACTTCTTCATCGGAGACTTTTTGCGGGCTGATATGAAGCTCATGCTCCACCGATGTACCGAACAACTGATAATCGGAATCTTGTAAAATAAATAGAGGCAGAGCTCCCTGCTCAATCTTTCCGCTGTCCGCCTTTTCCATCTGACAAATCAGCTTCGCCAAAGTCGTCTTGCCCGCTCCGTTTTTTCCAACCAAAGCAAGCACCTCTCCCTGATGAAGCTGAAGGTTTATCTTATCCAAAATATCTTTGTAACATAGCCCTTCAATCGACAATACCTCTCTTCCCGCTTCCTGTCTAAGCGGTAAAAAATCCTGCTCAAACAACTCAAAACTGCGCAATCGATAATCGGATTGCTTGAATTCTTCTTCGGAATAAATTCCTTGGATGCCGCCTTCTTGAAGTAAAATCACTTTGTCCAATCGATTCTTGAGATAAAAATAGCGATGGTCCGCGACAATAATCGTATAGCCCTGCTCCTTGAGCTCGGTAATGTATTCGCCCATCTTCATCGTCATCGCATAATCCAAATTGGATGACGGCTCATCCAAAATCAAGATGCTCGGCTCCAAAGTCAACGAGCAGGCGAGGCTCAATTTTTGCCGCTCCCCGCTGGAGACGGAAAAAATATCTCGGTTCATAATTTCCTCGATTCGAAACTTTTTGCCTAAGTCCTGCATTCTTTTTTTCATCTCTTCGATGGGAACTCCGAAATTTTCCATCGCAAAAGCAAACTCACTGCTCGTATTGGTTGTAAAAAATTGACTTCGCGGACTTTGAAAAACGCAGCCGACCGATCGACTGATTTCTTCCATGCTCATTTGAGAAATATCCCTGTCTTGCAATCGAATCTCTCCCGTCAGCTCCCCCTCATACAGATTCGGAATCAATCCGTTGAGACATTTGAGCAAGGTCGATTTGCCGGAGCCTGAAAGACCGGTAATCAATACCACTTCCCCCTGCTCAATGCCGAAACTGACATTTTGTAGGCTACTTTGATGTGCTCTGTCGTAGCGAAAAGATACATTTGAAAATGAAATCATAATTTGCCTCCAAATCGAATGATGGCAAGCATTCCCAGCAAAAATCCGCTGAAAGCCATCGTATCATACCAATGCCATCCATGCTCAAAAATGCTTGTGCGTTTACATCCGGAATCGATTCCCTTGGTCAGTCCGGCCGAAGTCAATTCCTCCGCGAGCAGCGAGCATCGGAACAGCTGCGGCACAATAAAATACGAAAAACTTTGTATCGGCTTCTTCCACGAAAATCCGATTCCGCGAAGCTGCATGCAATTTTTGATGAGGCGAAATTCTTCGCGAAAAGTCGGAACATAGCGAATCGCTATCGTAATCGCAATGATGATTTTCCGCGGCAGATGAATGGATTGCAACGCGGATAAAATTTCTGAAGTCTGATAATCAAAGAACAGCAAGGAGCCAATCATCAGCATCGGAATAAATTGGTAGAAAATAAAAAATGTCATTTCAAAAAAACTCAACCAAGAAGCCGAAACCGATATTGAAATTGTGCCAAGCAATCGAAATAGGACAAAGGCTGACAAAAATTTAAAAAAGCGTCTTGTCTTTTTGTAGTACAGCAGAATCAGACTCGCAAAAACAAAAACATAAGGCACCATCCACTCGCTTCGATATATCGAAAGTAATATCGGCAACAGCAAATTGATTCCCAAAAGTACGAGCACATTCAGTTTAACTTGCTCTTTCACCATTCCTCCTTCTTTTCATAAAATTTTCTCGAAAACAATCGTAGTTAGGATTAACTAACACAATTCTACTCTTTCTTATGAATTCTGTCAACAAAATAATCTCATCATTCGATTGAAAATCTCAATCCGAAATCCTCTCTTATCAAATCATTTCATGAAAAAAGTTACCTTCGATTGAACAATGAATTCAAAAGCGATTTTTGAAATTAAAATTTCTTTCGTGATTTTGAAACGGAAAATACAATTGCTACCCTTGAACCGGATTACGAAAGAGCAAAAAAGTTCTATTGACAAAAAAAGCATTAAATTTTAGAATATCTTTATCGAAATTTGCCAAATTGTTTAAGGAGAATTGTTTCAAGTAATAGAATTGGTTTTCTCATCCATGAATGGAGGTTTTATGAAAGAACCAAGTTTTAATAATCGGACCATACTGCTTTCTGAAAGTCCCACAAAATTGATGATATCTCAAAGCTTCCCGGCGATTCTCGGAATGATTGTGGTTGGTCTTTATTCTTTTATGGATGCGGTTTTTGTCGGCAATCTCGTCGGCAAGACCGCGATGACAGCCACATCGGTCGCCTTTCCTTTCACGCTGCTGAACAATGGGATTTCGACTCTGATCGGCATCGGCTCGGCATCGATTCTGTCTCGTGCAATCGGACGAAAAGACAAGGAAATTATCGAGCATATCATGGGGAATATGATTGCGTTGGTAAGTATATTTTCTTTGTTGCTGACGGTTTTAGGAATTACTTTTACCCGTCCTTTGCTGATGATGGCGGGTGCGGAAAGCAAAGTTTTGGATGGTGCGGTTCGATATTTGAGAATTATTTTTATCGGTGCCGTCTTTGTCAACTTTGCACTTGCCGCCAATATGATGATGCGTGGGGCGGGCGAACTTAAAAAGGCCATGCTTTATATGGCTGTCGGCGCCGTCATCAATATTGTACTCGACCCGATTTTCATCATTCTTTTCCGAGATTCCGGGAAGGGTTTGGAAGCGGCGGCCTTCGCTACGATTTCAGCTCAATTTTTACAAGCCGCCATTACGCTGCGATATTTTATTCGAGAGAGCAAGGATGTAAAAATCAAAAACATCGCCATTTACAAAAAAATTGTTCCGGAGATTTTCGCCATCGGACTCTCCGCAACATTGATACAAATTATGACGATGCTTCAACAAACCTTTATGTATCGAATCGCTTTTTATTATGGCGGCACCGATTGGCAGACCGTCTTGGGCGCATCTTTGCGAATTCAAGCATTCGCCTTCATTCCGCTTTGGGGAATCAGCCAGAGCTTCCAGCCCATCGTCGGTACGAATTACGGTGCTAAAGAATATGACCGCGTTCGAAGAATCACGCTGACATATATCGGCGGCGCTACGCTTTTGGCTCTGCTTTTCTATATCCCGATACAGCTTGCCCCCGGAAAAATACTTGCGCTTTTCATCAACGACCCGGCCATTGTCGCCATGGGAAAGAATGATTTTCGGCTGATGTTTGCCATGTATTTTCTGTTCGGATTGATGCTCATCAGCATCACCTTGTTTCAAGCGCTCGGCAGACCGATTTTTGCCGGAGTCTTGGCGGTGCTTCGACAGGTCTTGCTACTGCTTCCGCTCGTGTATTTCTTACCTCAGATTTCCAATTTGGGAATTCACGGCGTATTTTTAGCACCGGCGATTGCGGACGGACCGCTTGCTGTCGTCTGTATTATACAGGTTGCCCAAACGCTCAACACGCTTAGTCGATACAAGAAAAATAATGCACATTAAAAAACCTAATCGATGAACTCGACCATTGACCAAAAGTCCGACTTTTGGCGCTCGATACGAACATGATTAGGTTTTTTTATCCAAATTATATAATCCATTGTTCCTCAGAAATTTCTCTCGCGATGCTTCCATTCGGGATTTCGATACAGATGCAGAATCTCTCATTCATATTCAATTCCATCTTCCCGTTGAGCAACTTGACATTTTTACGGATACATCCCAAGCCGCCATGCTCTGCGATTTGTTTCGTCGGTATAATCCCGTCATTTTCTATTTCAATACGACTTGCATTTTCCATCTGACGAATATAAATCCACAAATTGTTCGCACGACCATGCACAATCGCATTGATTGCCGTCTCTCTGAAAATTTCAAACAAAATTCGCTGAGCATTTTCTTCAATCGGTATCTGTCCGTAAATATGAATTGCCAAATCCAGCGGCTTAAATGAGCAAATCAGATTTTCCGCTCGCTCTTCCATAATTTTCTTCTGCATCACATCAACTTCATTCATTCCGTCAACCGGTTCATTTTGTCTTCTCAAATCGAAAAAACATATTTTTTCACTCATTGATAATCGATTACCCATCTGTTGATTTTCATCCGATTCAAGCGAAATGATATTTTTATTCATTTGCGATTCGGATTTATCACAAATCAGTACGGAATGAGATTGACTTGAATGCAAAGCTTTTTTCATCTGTTTCCTCGGCATCTCGATTGGAATATCGGAATAACAATCTGCTATCGAAATTTTTTTATTTTTAATCTGCTCCAACCGACAGCTGAGGCAAATTTTTCTTGCCGCTACAAGAATATGCTGCAATTTGTATTCATCACGCAATGTGCGATTCGGCATTTGCAAATGCAGTTGTTTTGATGCGCAGTAAATGCATTCTTTGTTTTCCTGCTCCGGAAAAAATACGAGATGTGAAAAATGCTCCATTCTTCGTTTGAAAAAATATATCACCAAACAATTATATGTTCTTGCGCCCTTCCACGATATCCATGAAATGGTTCGTATCGATGTCAAAATAAGCGCACTTATAAAAAATATTTCTTGCAGAATCACTCGTCCTAAAAAACCATAATTCGTGAACATAGTCTCACCCCCATGTGTAGCTCATGTCTATTTAGAAGATTTGACTCCCCCTCAAATTTTCTAAAATGAATTTGTACTTAGCTCTATTGTATGAAAATTTTTATCATCACATTGTCAACGATCTTCTCTACTTAGAATCGATACGGATTTTCAAAACATCAAGACGCCAAAATACATCCCGACTGTCTGTCAAATTACCGCTTCCTGCTCCATGTTTTAAACATGTCTGTTTGTCATATTGAGAAATCTATTCCCAATATGACAAACAAAGGAGATTACTCTTACTTTCACATTCATATCCCATCGCTGAAAATCTTCAACGATTTTCTCCCTAGATATAAGATATCACAAATGAAATTTTTTCACATGGCCCATTTGGGCCATTTTTTTAAAATGTTTATATCTTTGGTAAGTTGTAAAATCAAATGCATAGTAATAAATAAGTATAGAAAAAGTCATGAAGATACTGTATACTAAGTTCGACCAAAAAATCAGTAAAGGAGTATCCACATGACCCACTCTAAGTATAACACAGATAATAGCAA
>JBGZSM010000078.1:0-51360 GCA_041853585.1 Filifactoraceae bacterium | reverse complement strand
TACTTCTATCAAAGGCTTTTTGTATTTGATAATATCGGGAATAAACCAGCGGAATCCAAACGCCCGGTGTTTGTCTTTCCAAAACTTTTGCGCGATCAGAATAATATTTCCGCTGAATTGTTTTTCAAATTCCGAAATCGGAACAGAAACGGGTGCTGAATCCCCTTGACGAAGAATCAGTGCTTGTTTGGAATCCAAATGGGCCAATAGACAAAACTCGCCGTTATTCAGCTCCACAATTGCCGGTTTTGGCAAACTTTCGATATATTTGAGTTCCAATTTGGCTATCTTGGCTTTTAGGTCCGCTTTCTTGGCAATGATTAAAATATCTTCTGCCGTCATATTTTTTTCAAGCGCCAAAATATGGGCGACTTGCTCCGGCTCAATCGCAATTCCATGAAAACGCGCCAAGCTGATGAATGAATACATACCGGTATCCAAATGCATCTGATAACTTTCTTCTTCCATATCGATATGTGAATCCAACTCTTTTTGTTCCATATCAAAAGCACCGATTGCCATTTTCTGCTCGGTGTTCTCATTTTGTCCCTCTTCCCTTGGATGAGTTTGTATCTCCTCTTTTTTATGTATGGACTCCGATTGGTTTTCTTCTCTAAAATCTTTTCCCAATGTTTTTCTTTCCATCCTTTCATTGAACTGTCTGTTTGCAAGAACAAAAATCAGCGATTTCATTCTTTGTTGTTCCATTATTTGCTCGTTTTTATGAATTGATTTTAGCATAAAATCGTTTGCTTGACAATTCTTTTTTGTATAAATTATAGTTATTTCTCCCTTCTTGTAAATTCATTCTAATACTAAACCCATTAAAAAACAGAGTTATTAATAATTTGTATTTTGAATAACCGTTTTTTGCTTCCTGCCTTGTAGGGAACGGCGACCCCACCGTTCCGCCGTTCCATCGGAACGGAAAAAGAATATTTTTTTGTGGGGTATTAAGTATTAGTATAAAAGAAGTATAAAAAGCATCTACTTTCATAAAATTATTGCACTAAAAAATCGGTGCAGCCGAAGCCGCACCGAAGTTTGAAATCTAATTTGAGAATTGGAATTTTTAGTTCTGCATAAAATCTTTTAAATTTTTTATTGTATTGAAATTCCAAATTATGCTTTTTATTCATTTTGATTTCTTCTTGTTTGTTTTAATTTACCTTTTTCATAAGCATCAATTACTTTTTCAAGTTCGGCTTGAAGTACATCTTTATTTGGAATATACAGTGTATATCTTGACGCAAAGATGGTATTGGAAATGCCGCCGAGTGCATATTCGGCTTGTATGTTTTCCTTGTCGGTACATAAAATAATGCCAATTGGTTCCGAATCCATTTCGTCATTTACTTCTTCTCTGAAATAATTCAGATACATATTGAGTTGTCCCACGGCTTCAGGCATCAATTTTCCTGTTTTCAATTCAATCAAAACATAACTTCGGAGTATTTTGTTATAAAACACCATATCCACATAATAATGTGTATTTCCCAAAGTTGCCCTCTGTTGAGAACCGACATACATAAAACCTTTCCCAAGCTCCAGCAAAAAAATTTTCAATGTGAGTAATTAAGGCTTTTTCTAAATCACTCTCCATTATCGGCTTTTCTTCGGGCAGTCCTAAAAACTCAAAAACATAAGGATCTTTGACGATATCTGAAGAAGTCTGTATCTCATTTCCTTTTAATGCTAATTCTAATATTTTTTCCTTATTTTCTTTTCCGGCGGAAAGCAACAATCTCTCATATAACGATGTAGATATTTGTCGTTTAAGTTCTCTTACCGACCATCCGGCATTTTGACATTCTTTTTCATAAAAAGAGCGTCTGTTATCGTCAGATATTGATATAACTCGTTATAATGTGACCAACTTGATTTGCCAGACAGTGTCTGGCATTATGGATAAAGTAAATATAAGTTTCTCATATTTTGAAGGTTGGATCTGGAAAATCCCCTTCCAAACTCTTTGGTCAATTTTTTAGAAAGGTTCTTGAGTAACTCTGCTCCATATTCTGCTCTTTCAGAATGATTTTATTCATTCGTAACAATCCTCTTGCCAATATCCCAGTATGTTTGAAGCAAGGTTGAATTTATTTCTGTAACAATATGGTTTCTTGAATGAATGACCAAGGTCTTTATTTCATCTTAAAGTTCACTCATTGCACTTTCGTCTTTTAACTTAATTTCGTTCATACTCTTCCTTTCCATTCATCATCAAAGCGAATAACATCATTAGGAGTACAGTCAAGTGCTTTGCATCTTCTTTCAAGATACTTGAATGTAATCGGCTTTTCCCTTCAATATAGCATCAGTGATAACACCGCCATTCTTATAACATCAACAAATCATAGATCATAAACAACATCGTCTTTATCATTGTGTTACCAGGTTAATTCCAGCATATCATTTTTTGTTCTCGGTGCAGCCGAAGCCGCACCGAAGATTTTTATTTATTTTTTGTTTTTAATGGCAAAATTTGAAATCGAAAAATCTAATCATAAACCAAATTACATAAACACTTCTGAACAATTACTCCGTTTCCTCGATTTCTTCTTCAGGATAAAAAATTCTTCCATTTTCACGAACAAGTTTTCTCGGATCCGAACCGATACCTAAATTATGCGTTCTCTGACCATATTGATCCAAAGTATATCCTTCGATTGCAAAAATATCCAAATAATGAACGCCCGGAAAATTTCCTCTCTCTGCATAAACGCTAAAACTCTCGGAATCGGAAGATAATCCCGTTCTTTCCGTCAATGGCGCATTTTGAAATAAATCTACCAAAACCTTTCGCTCATAATCTTCCACATCATAAAAAAATATATTGATTGCTTTCAAATCAGAAGTCAAAGAAGAACCATCGCTTCCGGTATAATCTTCCATCCCTAAGGTCGTTTCATCGTGGATTCTAAAAATCAGTTTTTGCAATGATTCGTAATCGATTTTTTCCTCCTTTCGTTTCAGATGGATTAAATTAATCCTTGCACTATTCATATAGCCTTTTTTCAAAAAACGATTCACATCAAAAGAGTCTTTGTCGAATTGACTCATATCATAGCTGTTCGGGTCTTTTTTCTCAAATGTATTGATTGGAGAAATGGTGTCCGTCGTGATTGAGAACAATACTTGATTCGTCAAGCCTTCTTCTTCGACCAATGTTCGCAGTTTTTTCATCATCATATCCTGATACATCAGTCCTAAAAAATAGTCCCAATATCGTTTGTCGTAATCATCATGCACATTACATTCCACTTCAAAAAGTAAATCCGGTCTTCCTTTTGGCATAAACCAGCTGTCGTTGTATTGCTCAAACTCCAGATTGTATTTTTCTTTCAGCTTCTTTAAGGTGTAATCTATTTCTTCGCCACCTACCTTTGTATTAACTAGAAAAAAACCACCTTCTGATGTCTTTCGTGCAAATGGAGTTACCAAAAAATTTCCGTTCTCTCTAAAAAAAGAGTCTTCTTTTCTTAATAAATCCGCAGAATTTTTGTTATATAACTCCTCAATCGGATACCTTTTTAATATACCATCGTAATATGACCAGAACCAAAGCTCGACATGCTCTACACCGGCATAGATATAGTCATTTTCCAGTATAGGCTGTAATTGTTCCTCTACAAAATCCACCAGATAAAATGACTTATTTTCTTGATTTTCTTCTTCCAAAAAACAGTACCATTCGATTCGCATACTCATAATATTTCTGGCTTTGGATACAACTTCTTCCGCCGTCGCTTTTCCTTCTTTGTAACGCTTTACTTCTTCATTGACAAAAACGGCATCCGTCTTGAGAATATGCGGTTTTCCTTTTAAGTTTACTTCATCTTCGTCCATCAATTGCTGTATCTTATCTTTAAGATAGTTCTCAAACACTTTATTCAGTTCTTTTTGTTCTTTGGAAAAATCTTCAAAATACAATCCGTTTTGATAGTGACGACGATATTTTTCCGCTTGACTGATAATCAATTCCGCTTTTTGGTCTCGCTCATACTGTTGTTGTTCCAGAACAAAATTACGACCGCTGTAAACACCGTCATCCGGTTCAACCGGTATCTCACAACCGACCAACAACAATGCTGCTAAACAAATACAGATAATTTTTCGGTAATGCTCCAGCTTTTTATTTTTTTGTACGGTTCTCTTTTTTTCCTTTCTATGTATAGATTTCAGCTGGTTGTCTTCTCTAAAATAATTTTTCAATTCTCCCCCTTAATTTAATCAAACATCAACAAATCATAGCTCATAAACAACATCGTCTTTATCATTGTTTTACCAGGTTAATTCCAGCATATCATTGTTTGTTCTCGGTGCAGCCGAAGCCGCACCGAAGATTTTTATTGATTTTTATTTTAGCCCGGTGGCCAAGTGAGCTGTCTTTTTCCCAAAATGTGAAAATGGACATGAAAGACCGTCTGTTGTCCGTCAGATTTGCAGTTATTGACAATTCGAAATCCGCTTTCTTCCATCCCCTCGATTTTTGCAATTTCCTTGACCGCTTTCAAAATCTCATTCATTTCATCCGAATCGCTCGGGATGTCTAAAATATCGGAGTAATGTTTTTTCGGTACTAAAACGATATGGCTCGGGGCTTGCGGTGCAATATCACGAAAAGCAAGGACTCTATCATTTTCATACACCTTGGTGGAAGGAATTTCCCCATTGATGATTTTGCAAAAAATACAATCCATTTCATACCTCCTCATAGTAAATTTTTTATTAAAATTAAAGATTTATAACCTTTCACATCTCAGTAAATTATCCATTATGCTGAAAGTACAATCGCTTTAAAAATTCAAAATAAGTTTTTTTAATTCCGGATTTTTACCAAAGTATAATTTGGCAATTTGTTTCGGATTTTCAATTCGAATTCTAAAATTGAAAATAGTATTTATAAATCATTTCGTCGATTTCAATTTTCTACAATCTCGCCGACGACAAAATCGTCCTGGATCTCCCCCGCTTTGACTTTGACAATTTGATTTATCAATTTGTCTTCACGATACGGTACGGCGACTTTGACATAATTTTTCGTGTGGCCATAGTAATAATTTTTATCCACGCTTTCAAAAAGCACTTCAAGCTCGGTTCCCAAAACAGCATGCTGATGATAATTCATATTTTCTTTGGAAAGCTGAATCAAAATATCGCTGCGTCTTGACTTTTCTTCCTGCGTCACATCGTCTTTGAGTTGAGCCGCCTTTGTGCCTTCTCGTTCGGAATATTTGAAGATATGAGTTTCGTATAACTTTATTTTTTCAAGCAGCGCTCTGGTTTCTTCAAATTCTTCAGCGCTCTCTCCCGGAAAACCGACGATGACATCGGTGGTGATGGATGCATCCGGATAATACGCCCGTATCATTTCTACCGCATCGTGATATTCTTGTGCGGTATAACGACGATTCATTCTTTTGAGCACGCCGTCGCTTCCGCTTTGCATCGACAAGTGAAAATGCGGACAGAAGGATTCGACCTGCGATACTTTGTCCATAAAATCCTTCGTGATAATGATGGGCTCGACCGAGCTGGTTCGTATTCGCTCGATGCCGTCGATTTTTGCAATTTCGGTAATCACTTCCGCGAGATTGCTGCCATTGTCTTTTCCGTAAGAGGCGACATGAATTCCGGTCAATACGACTTCTTTGTATCCGTTTACGGCGAGTCGTTTCGTTTCACGGATAATATTGCTCAAACTTCGACTGCGCACCGGCCCTCTCGTATATGGAATGATGCAGTATGAGCAGAATCGGTCGCAACCGTCCTGAATTTTGATGAGCGCTCGCGTTCTGTCGCTGACCTGCGTAATCGTCATTTCTTCAAAATCGCGTATTTTCATAATGTCGTCGACCAAAATCTTTTTGTCATCGGGCGAAAGATTTTCAAGCTCCAAAATGAGCGACTCTCGCCGGCTCGTGCCGAATACGACATTCACTTCATCAATCGCAAGCACTTCCTCGGGCGACTTTTGAGAATAGCAGCCCATGACCGCCACGACGGAATTCGGATTGATTCTTTTCGTCCTGCGTATCATCTGCCTCGATTTTTTGGCGGACACCGCCGTAACCGTACAGGTGTTGATGATATACACATCGGCATAGTCGGTAAAAGGAACGATTTGGTAGCCCGCTTCCTTGAGCAATTCTTCGACCGCTTCGGATTCGTATTTGTTGACTTTACAACCCAAGGTCATCATGCCCGCTTTTTTTATCGGTTCGTTGGATGAAAACAAAGTTTTTTTCATCGCTGTTTCTTTTTTGTAGTCTATATTTGTAATTAAATTTTGCATATTTTCTCCTTATCGGTATTATAGCATACTCTCGTTGCTTTGACGACTTTGCGAAACAAAAAATTCTAGTAAAAAGTATCATCCTATGGTAGTATGAATGTAGGTCTTACAGTAAAGGGGAATTTATGTTTCAATCAATTTTAATTGCCGCGGCGCTTGGATATTTTATCGGTTGTTTCCAAAGTTCCTATCTGCTGATACGGTGGATAAAAAAACAGGATATTCGCGAGCATGGCTTCGGAAATGCCGGCGCTTCCAATACGGTTTCGTCTTTCGGCTGGCGACTGGGAATCGTCGTTGCGCTGCTGGATATTCTCAAACCGATTCTGTCTATTGTATTGCTCAAACAGATGATTGCTTGGGGATGGGTGAACGACTATCCTTTCTTGGTAATGCTCAACGGTTTTTTTGTCATCTTGGGACATAACTATCCGTTCTATCTGAATTTCAAAGGCGGAAAAGGCACGGCATCGCTCATCGGTCTGATGATTGCGATTCATCCGCTGTATTCTTTGTTCGGCTTGATTCTTTTTGTAATCAGTGCATTGGTAAGCAATTATATCGTGATGGGAACGGTGGCATTGCTCATTTATTTTATCGGAATCAGTTTATATTTGAAGATGGGAACGGTGGCCGTTTTGTTTGCAATTTTGATTGCAGCTCAAAGTTTATATTTGCATTGGCCAAATTTCAAACGAATTGCCAATAAAACCGAAACCAAAATTACATCGAAGTTGAAAAAATAATTATGAAAAGTATTGCGGAAATTAAAAAAATGATTTTGCAGGCGAATCTTGCGGAATTTGAAAAAATCGCCGACGATTTGAAAGACGATGCACGAAAAGGCGTTCAAAAAATACTCGTCGAGCGACAAAATTATTTCAAAAAAATAGAAGATGAGAATTTGCGTATTCAAAAGATGATTGCCTTCGACAAGGCTTTCGGCGCAGCTGTCGTCGCCGGCGTGGATGAGGTGGGGCGCGGGCCTTTGGCGGGTCCGGTCGTAACCGCCTGCGTCGTCATGGATTTCAGCAAGCCAATTCTATGGGTCAACGACTCGAAAAAATTGTCCAAAAGCAAGCGCGAGGAATTGTATCAACAAATCATCGACAACAGTTTGTACTGCTCCATCGGCGAAGCGGATAATCATGTTATTGACGAAAGAAACATTCTGAATGCCACTTTTATGGCAATGAATTCCGCCATCGCTCATACGCAGATGTTAATGCAAAAGGATAACATTTCGATTGATTTGTTACTTGTCGATGGCAATCAGAAAATCACCGGTCAACCGCTGCCGCAAAAAAACATTGTCAAAGGTGACGCTTACAGTTACTCCATCGCCTGTGCGAGTATTTTGGCAAAGGTCTATCGCGACCGATGGATGGAGCGGATGGCTGAAAAATATCCCGAATATGATTTTGCGTCCAATGTCGGCTACGGCACTGCGCTGCATACGGCGGCAATCAAAAAATCAGGACTCTCGCCGATTCATCGAAAGTCCTTTTGCTCCAATTTTATAGAATAGCTCCGATTATTCGGCGCTTTTATTTGATAACGCTCACAACGCTTCATCGGGTTGCTCGAGCGTTATTTTTCCGAGCTGTCCGCTTCGGAATTCGCCCAGCACCGTCTTTGCCGTACGCAGATAGTCGATGTCTTTTCCTTTACTCAAAAATCCGCGATTGCTCGCAATCTCATTCATCAACTCAATCGTTTCCACATCCTGAGCATTTTTCAAATCGTATCGCTCCTTGAGATTTTCAAAATAATTTTTCTGCATAAATCGTATAAATTCAAATCCGATTTCTTCAATGTTCAAAATGTCATCCTTGATGGCTCCCGTAAAAGCCAACATCAGCGAAACTTGGTCATCTTCAAATTTCGGCCACAAAATTCCGGGCGTATCGAGCATTTCGAGATTCCCGCGCATTCGCACCCACTGTTTTCCTTTGGTCACACCGGGTCGGTCGCCGGTCTGCGTCGATTTTTTCCCGGACAATTTGTTGATGAGTGTGGATTTTCCGGAATTTGGAATTCCTACAATCATCACTCGCGGCGCTCGCGCAATCATTCCTTTTTTCTCCAATTTTTCTTTCGTCGGTAAAAAAGCCTGATTGATTGCCGAGGTGATTTTGTCGGCTCCGGCATTTCCGGTCGCATTAAACATAACGACGATGTAGCCCTTTTGCTCATAATATTTTTTCCATTTCGCCGTAGTGGCCGCGTCCGCCAAATCTTCTTTGTTCAGTACAAGCACCCGCGATTTTCCTGCTGCCAATCGGTCGATATCCGGATTCTTGCTTGATTTTGGAACACGAGCATCGACGACTTCGATAATGGTATCCACGAGTTTGAGATTGCTTTGGAGCAATTCTTTGGTCTTTTTCATGTGACCGGGATACCAGTTGATGTGTAATTTTTGTTCCATAATACTCCTTTGTCTTATAAAAAAAGGAGCCCTCGGCTCCCTTTTGATTATCGAATAGATTTTCTCTCTTTAACTTTTGCTGCTTTACCAACGCGGTCTCTAAGGTAAGTGATTTTCGCTCTGCGAACTTTACCTTTTCTAGTCACTTCGATTTTTGCAATCATTGGTGAATGTACCGGGAAAGTTTTTTCTACACCTACACCAAAAGAGATTTTTCGAACAGTGAAAGTCTCACGAATTCCGCCACCTTGCCTTTTGATAACAACGCCTTCGAAAATCTGGATTCTCTCACGCTTACCCTCTGTTACTTTGATGTGAACCTTTACCGTATCTCCGGGTCCAAAATCCGGCAAATCAGCTTTAAGCTGACCCTGTTCAATTGACTTGATAATTTCCATTTTTTCCTCCTAATAGTATTGAATGTTCATAGCCTGTTGCCAGCGGACCATTCGGATTCTTTAACCAATATATTGTATCATTTTATTCGTTCTCGCGCAATACTTTCTGATAAATTTTCGCCTGATTTTTGTCAAAAGATTGCTCGTCAATCAGCTCCGCGCGTCTTTGCAGCGTCGCTCGTATCGATTGCTCAAAACGCCAATCGTCAATCTCTTTGTGATTTCCATTGAGCAAAACTTCGGGCACCTGCATGCCCTCAAAATCTCGCGGCCGAGTATATTGCGGATATTCCAACAGATTATTTGAAAAGCTCTCGTCCTGATACGACTCCGGCTTGGCGAGCACATCTTCCACCAATCGCGCGGTCGCTTCCACGAGCACGATTGCCGGAATCTCTCCGCCGGTCAGCACATAGTCGCCGATAGAAATTTCTTCATCCACAATCAAGTCGATAGCCCGTTGGTCAATGCCTTCATAATGACCGCAGAGCAAAATCAAATTGTCGTATTGCAACAAGTCGCGCGCCATCTGCTGATTGAACACTTTTCCTTTCGGCGAGAGATAGATGGTTCGTTTGCTCCCCTGCAAAGTCGCAACGATATGACGATGGCAATCCACAATCGGCTGCGGCCCCATCACCATTCCGGCGCCGCCGCCGAAGGGATAGTCATCGACTTTCTTGTGTTTGTTGGTCGAATAATTCCGTATATTGTAGCTGTTGATTGCAATTTTTTCCGCTTCTTTCGCCCGCTTGATGATGCTGAACTGTGTTGCGGCATCGATGAGCTCCGGAAATAAAGTCATGATATGATATTTCATTAGTCCAGCAATCCTTTTATCTCATTGATAATCATTTTTTTGTTTTCGATGTCGATGACGGGTACAAATTCCTTGAGCGCCGGCACCAAGTATTCTTTGCCGTCGGAAGAATGGATGACATAAATATCATTCGCCGTATATTGCAAAACATTCACGACCTCACCGAGCGGATTTCCGCTTTCCGTAAACGCCTGTAAGCCGACAAGGTCGGAAATCATATACTCATCTTCTTCCAATTCTCTCAAATTTTCCTCATCGATATAGAGAGTCACGCCGCGCATTTTTTCGGCATCGTCAATGGAATCGACGGTTTGCAATTTGATAATCGGCATGGATTTGTGATATTTCACTCTTTCGAGCATATATTTTTTCCCGTCGTCGTCATAGACATAGTCAATTTCTTCAAAACGCTCCGGATAGTCGGTGTAAGAATAAATTTTGACATCCCCTTTGAGTCCATGGGTGTTGACAATTCGTCCCACTCGATATTTTTTCATTCCTCCAACTCACTTTCCTTTATAATCTTTTCGATTTCGCCAACAGCATATCGCATCGCGTCGTATGAAAAAGCGCGATAAGACAGCGCATAACGAACCTTCTTTATAATTTCCTCTTTCGATTTATTTCTAAGCGAGCGATATTTTTTCATCGCGACTTCCAATGCATTTTCTTTTTCGTCAATCTCCATCTCGTCCAAGACCCTGCTGCTGTCTTCTCGCGAAATCCCCTTTTTATAGAGTTTCTGCTTTATCTGTCTCGTCGAGCTGTTTTTACGAACGCCGCTTCGAACGAGCGATTTTGCCAACTCGACATCGTCGGTAAAATCATATTCCTGCATAAAGTGCATCGTCTGCTCGACAGCATTTTCCGAAAAACCTTCTTCGCGCAATTTGCTTTGCAAAATCTTTTTTGACTTCGGCGTGACGGATACGATATACATCGCTCGATTTTTGCAGCGCAGAATTTCATCTTCACTCAAAATCTCATTGACCGATTCGCTCGGCACAAATTCCATTCCCTGTGTTAATTTGAGTTTGTAAAGTCCTTCATCCGTCAACGAGAACGCACGTTCATGGTCCAGATAAATTTCGTATTTGCCTTTTCGCTTATAAATTCCTGTGACTATCATAAATCTCCGTATGCACAAAAACCTAGAGCATCGCTCTAGGTTTCTTGGCTATTGTACAATTTCAACAATGTATTTGTTGTTTTCTTTGCTTGAAGCAGCTTTTACAACGCTTCTTATTGCCTTCGCTATCTTCCCTTGTTTTCCGATAACCTTTCCCATATCATCTTCTGCAACTCTTAGTTCAATAACTATTGCCTCGTTCCCTGCGATTTCAGAAACTCGTACTTGGTCCGGGTAATCGACAAGTGCTTTTGCGATGACCGCTACTAATTCTCCCATTTTAACCCTCCTTAAAAAGAGAAATGGTGATTATGGTATAATTATTTTTTAGAAGCATCGAACTTCTCCATCACACCATTATTTTTGAACAGATTTTTTACAGTTTCTGTTGGCTGAGCTCCTATTCCTAACCACTTTAGTGCTTTTTCTTCGTTGATTTTAATCATTTTCGGCTCAGATACCGGATTGTAGTATCCGATTTCCTCGATAAATCGGCCATCTCTCGGTGAACGAGAATCCGCAACAACGATTCTATAGAAAGGCTTTTTGTTTGCCCCCATTCTCTTTAGTCTGATTTTTACCATGTGATTCACCTCCTTCTTTCACTTATTGTAACCTCCAATTAGAAAGGAAACTTCATATTGTTCATATTGAAAGGAAGCTGTTTTCTTCGCTTTCCTTTCTTGCCCATACCGCCCGATTGCATCTTGGTAATCTGCTTCATCATTTTTTTGCTCTCGTTGAACTGTTTTATCAGTCGGTTGATTTCGCGGATATCCATTCCGCAGCCCTGTGCGATTCGCTTTCGTCGGCTGGCATTGATAATGTCCGGATTTTCTCTTTCCTTCGGCGTCATCGAATAAATAATCGCCTGCACTCTATCCATCTGTTTATCATCAATATCCATGTCTTTGATTTCCTTCGGCATCCCCGGCATCATCTGCAAAATGCTTTTCAGCGAGCCCATCTTTTTGATTTGTTGCATCTGCTCCAAAAAGTCGTTGAAATCAAATTCCTGTTTCTTAATTTTTTGCTCCAGCTCTCTTGCTCTTTTTTCGTCAAAATTCTCTTGTGCTTTTTCAATCAAGCTGAGCACATCACCCATGCCCAAAATTCGGGATGCCATTCTGTCCGGATGAAAAGGCTCGAGTGCGTCAAGCTTTTCGCCGAGCGCGACATACTTAATCGGTTTTTGAGTGATGGATTTTATTGAAAGAGCCGCTCCCCCTCGAGCATCTCCGTCAAGCTTTGTTAAAATCACGCCGTCAATTCCCAGCGTTTCGTTAAAGTTTTGTGCCACATTCACCGCATCTTGTCCGGTCATCGCATCGACAACCAACAAAATTTCCTGAATCGGAATCGATGATTGAATATTTTTCAGTTCCTGCATCAACACTTCGTCAATATGCAATCGACCGGCGGTGTCGATGAGCACCACATCGTTGCCGAGCACTTTCGCTTTTTCAATCGCTCGTTTCGCAATGCCGACCGGATCCTGCACGCCTTCTTCGGCATAGACCGCAATGCCCGCCTGCTCACCTACGACTTGGAGCTGCTTGACCGCTGCGGGACGATACACATCCGCTGCCACAGCCATCGGCATGTGGCCTTCTTTTTTTATCTGCTTTCCGAGTTTTGCAATCGTCGTCGTCTTACCGGCACCCTGCAAACCGACCAACATAATAACCGTTGGCGGCGTACTCGCATACGAAAGCTTGCTTTGGACGCCCCCCATCAGATTGGTCAATTCGTCATTTACAATCTTGATGACCTGTTGCGCCGGTGTCAAGCTATCCATTACTTCCGAGCCGATTGCTCGCTCTTTAACCTGTTTGACAAAATCCTTTACGACCTTGAAGTTGACATCGGCATCCAGCAGTGCCAATTTGATTTCACGCATTGCCGCATCAATATCTTTTTCAGAAAGTTTCCCTCTTCCTTTCAAGCTCTTAAAAGCATTTTGCAGTTTGTCTGATAAGCTTTCAAATATCATTACATCAGCTCCTTGCAAATACTGACTATGTCAGTTTGTATCGCTTTATCTATATTTTGTGAAGAAATCTTGTTTATAATATCCTGCGCCCGACTTGCAATAAATTCTTCTCGCTGAAGAATTCCAAGCTTTTCTTCGTAATCCAGCAGAATTTGCTCGCTGCGCTTGATGGCGTCATGAACCGCCTGTCGGGATATTTTCATCTCATCGCTGATTTCACCGAGCGATAAGTCCTCATCCAAATAATAGGATAAAATCAAATTTTGTTTGTCGGTAAGGACTTTTTTGTATATTGAGTACAGCTTGTTCAGATGAACAAATTTTTCAATCTCCATCATTCCTCCTGTAAAGTAAATCAGCTTTACATACGATATAATAAAACAAATTTCTTATGCTGTCAAGTATTTTTCCTTGACTTTGCAAAAAATCAATCTATGAAATAAAACCCGAAAACAAAAATCGAAAGCAATCTTCGGTTTGTATCTCAAAATCCAATTACTCGAAAGCAACTCTGCCGTAATACTAGACCCTATTTGAAAAAACAGTCAGCAACAATTTGTATTTTGAATAACCGTTTTTTGCTTCCCGCCTTGCAGGGAACGGTGGCAGTAGGTTTCGGACATACAATCTCCCGTTGGTCGTTGTATGTCTCGCCAACCCATGCATGAAACCTACTTGAAATTTATGAATATGGAGGCTTGGATTATCACCTTGTAGGGAACGGTGACCCCACCGTTCCGCCGTTCCATCGGAACGGAACAATCAGAATTACATCTATGGTTTATTAGGTTTTAGTATCACTATATAAATAGGAAGAAACTCCGACAAAAGTTGCATGATTTATGATAAAAATAATTTTGCAAAAAGAAAAGTACATATGGTGCTGTTAAAACCTCCCCATGCGGAATAAAATTTCAGATAGTGCGGTTTTTCTCCTCCTCCTTCATTTTTATAGGCTCTTACATGTCCTATTGAAGAAGTGCACATCACAGTCAACATTATTCTGTCGCCGTTCTCCGATACTGAAAAATCATAGATTGCTACATCTTCTCTGATTCTCCAACCGGATATAAACAGCCAAATCAGGAAAGTACAAATTATCCCGCCGAAGGGGCTGTTGCAGAATGAGATTTTTTCATTCTGCAACAGCCCCGCTAAAATCTTCTTAATTCAATTTTGACATAAACTTAGAATCAAATTGCAAATCAACAACGCAAGCATATACAAAATACCTATATTGAATATCTGCATTCCTATGAGAATAGGTAAAATAATGCAAACAATGTCTATAACCACTAATATAACAAAAATTTTAGACTTTGATTTTGTTGAAGATATAAGCAACCTCAGTATCGAAAACAATAACAAGCCCGTCGTTATAACGATAACAAAGAAAGGGAAATATAATCCATACCCCAGTATTGTGATTGATAGAAAACTAAATTCCCGAACAACTATTTCTCCAGCTCCTGTACGAAAAGGTAACCATACATAATTTTTAAAGATCCCTAATAGCAATGTTAATAGTAATAAAATGGGTGGAATGAAAGATTTACTTAATATTTTTTTCAATACCATATACATAGCTCACTAATTTACTAATTAGGATTAAAGAGAGTACAAGACCCAATTAATCCACCATCAAGTTTAACATGTTCATATCCTTCCCATCCATAATGACAAATAAAATACAATCCACTTGTACCATAAGCTGTCACAGCATGGAATACTTTTCCACCTGAAGTACTATTAACACTCGCAGGAGAAGGATCTAATGTCAACCATCCAAAAATTATAGCCGGTCTATCATTGGAAATTTCTGAAAGAACGCCTAATTTCCCTATGCGATAACGAGCCTTTCCTGAAATTGAATAATCAGAGCAAAGCTGATTTATAGCATCACGAATAATTTTGCCCCAACTCTCATTTGAGCCACCATACTCTACTAATTTATCTTGTAATGTATATCCAGAAGTTTTTAAATCACTTCCATCTAAAAATTCAGAAGGAACATACCCCCCTTTAACCTTATTCCAATAATTCAAAATCAAACAAGCCGCAGTGTATCCACATGTACCATCTTCATTTTCGGGATATATAGCATTCTTTATATATCCATAGTTTGAAATATATGAATTTGTTGAACTACTCCTTACAGAATAAAGAACATCCTCAATTTTTTTATTATTTTTATCTAATAAATTGTTTGTTGAAACATTACTCATTCTTTCTAATGCCTCCGTTCTATTCATTTCGATTACCAACATCATTTTCAACATCATTATATCCTACTTTTATATTTTCTGCAAATTTCGTTTTATCCGAGAATCCATCTAATCAACATACTAAGACCGGTTTGAATTACAGACAATATCGGAATTTGTACTAATGGCATACAAAAAAAAATGGACTGATTCAGTCCATTAAATGTAACTCTATTTTCTTAATGAGATTTTTGTTTTCGATACCTATAACAAAAGTACAATGTAAAAATAATATTGATGATTGTAACGACAATACTTCCTTCTATTTTATAAGCTCCGCCTGAAAGTAAAGTGTTATTCGATGCTATCGTCTGAAAAATGCTCGGATAATCCTCTGCCAATCCGACTCCTCCTAATATAATTGCTCCAATGATATTCCAAATCGCATGAGCCAAAATCGGCGCAAAAATCGAATCTTCCGATTCATACAAAGCACTCATAAATAAACTCATTGTAATTACATTGATTACTGCTACGAATCCCGCTTCAAAGGCTCCACCGTGAAGAAGCGTAAATAATGCTGTGGTGAAAAAAATTGCAATAAATACATTATATCTTGTTTTCAAAAGTTGATATATATAACCTCTTATTAAAATTTCTTGCATAGCAACATTTATAAATGCTGATAAAATCCAAAGATATAGATATGTCGCCATACTATTTTTATTGAGCAACAACTGATTTGTTGAATACAAAATCACAGTCGGCAAAGCAATCCATATTGCTCCTGAAATAACACCAACAAGAATTCCTCTTGTTATATTTTTTTGAATCGGTATCTTTATCTCGCCTTTTTCAATCCATAGAAACACAAAAGTTACAAGGATTATAATTACAAAAGGTATCATTTCAGCATAAAATCTCCAGATCGCAGAATTATCACTTTTGATATCTACAACGGAAGATAAAATCGCCCAAGTCATAAAAAGAGTTACAATTTTAAGCGAGGTAATCAAGAATTTTTTCATCCTTATTCCTTTTTCAAATCAGCGCTTTTTACAAATATACAAAAGATGGCTTGAAGTTCCGAGTAATTCCCTTCTTTCACAATGATGCAGATGGTATCGACAAAATACCTCAAACTGCTCATCCGATAATGCAAAATCCTCTCGCCTTTCAGCGGATTCAAGAATGCCGTCGGTTGCCAGAGTCGTTATCCAATCAACCGGAATTTCCTTAAACAGATTTTCAAACTCATCGATATTGAATCCGGTAAAAAGCTGCTCCATAAAATGTTTGACCTGAAAATCAGGAGTAAAATTTCTCTTTATCCCCGTTCCAAAATCATCGCGAAGATAGTCATTGAGCATAATGGCATGAATGGAAAGAAAGGCAACCATAATGATGCCCCCGCTTTTTGTCACTCTTACCGCTTCATTCAACGCTTGTCGATGGTCTTTTTCTTCATACAGATGATACATCGGCCCAAAAAGCAAAGTAATGTCAAATGAATTGTCGTCCAATCTACTTAAATTAAGGGCATCGCCCTGCATCGGAATAATATTTTTTATCCCGACGCTCTTTTGTTGAAGCACTTCCAAATTCTTCTCCGAAAGCTCAATAGCGGTCACATCATGTCCTTTACGCGCCAAAGCCAACGAATATGCGCCCGTTCCCGCACCGATTTCCAAAATTTTATCTCCCGCAGACAAATATTTTTGAATGTAGTGCATCGTTGTGATATATTCGAGTTGCCCCTGTCTGCTCTTGGATAATCTCGTATCTTCCATCATGCTTTCATCGTAGAAGGATTGTATAAAATTTGTTCTTTCCATTTCAGCCTTCCTTTTTTATCGCGCTGCCTTTGTAAACAAATGATGTATTTTTTGAATTCGTATTCTCGTTCAATAAGCCTTATTCGTTTTTGGAGAACAATGCTCTTGCAAATTCTCTCGCGTTGAATTTTTGCAGGTCGTTGATTTTTTCGCCGACTCCGACATAGCGTATCGGCACCTGCAATTCTTTCGACAGTCCGATGACGACACCACCTTTTGCAGTTCCGTCGAGTTTGGTCAAAATAATTCCGGTGAGCTGCGCCACTTCGGAGAAAGTTTTTGCCTGATTGATGGCATTTTGTCCCGTCGTTGCGTCGATGACCAGGAACACTTCCTTTTTCGCCTCCGGATATTCCCGATTGACGATGCGGAAGATTTTTTCAAGCTCATTCATCAAATTTTTCTTATTGTGAAGTCTTCCCGCCGTATCACAAATCAGCACATCGGTCTTTTTCGCCTGTGCGGATTTGATGGCGTCAAAGATAACTGCCGACGGGTCAGCGCCTTCATTGCTTCGCACGATTGGAACATCGGCTCTGCCCGCCCAAATTTCAAGCTGGTCAGCCGCTGCCGCTCGGAAGGTATCGCCCGCTGCAAGCATGACGGACTTGCCTTCGTTTTTGAGCTGCGATGCAATTTTTCCGATGCTGGTTGTTTTTCCAACTCCGTTGACTCCGACAACCACGATGATTTGCGGATATTCATTCTCGCTTTCTTCCCGAGCGGAAGAAAGTAGGATTTCTTCCATAATATTTTCAAGCTCCTGCTCCAAATCGGAAACATTTTCGATTTTCTTTTCATCCGCTCTTTTGCGCAGTTCTTCGGTAATGCCGATTGCGGTTTCAAATCCCAAATCGCCAAGCACCAACAATTCTTCAAGCTCTTCAAAAATTTCGTCGTCGATTTTGCTGTATCCTAAGAACAGCTCATCCAATTTTTTGGAGAAATTTTTGCTTGTTTTGGAAAGTCCTTTTTTCAGCTTTGCAAAAAAGCCCAGTTCTTCTTCCGGCTCTTGCTGCTCCGCTTGCATTTCTTCGGACATTTCTTCATCCGAAATGGCTTGTGCATTTTCGCCGCTCGACAAATTGTCTTGCAACGGTGCTGATGGTTCGACGGTTTCAATTATCTCGCTGCTTTCCGGCATAGCTTCCGGTGTTTCTGTCGCTTCATACATCGCTTGCGCAAATTCTTCCGACGCTTGCTCATCGCTGGTTTCATCGGAAATTCTCTGAACCTCCTCGAGCTTTTCAAGAGTTTCCGCTGTTTCTTCCTGCGCAGCCAAAGGCTGTGTTTCAAAAAGCGGAGTTTCGGTTTCAATCGGCGAGGCGGAATTTTCTTCGTTTGTCAAATTTTCTTCGCTCGACGCCGCTTCATCGCTTGCGCTCTCCTGGGATTGCTCGAGATTTTCTTCTATTTGCTCGACATTTTCTTTTTCTTCTTTTTTCTTGCCAAATCCAAATAATTTTTTAAACATATCTTCTCCCGTCCGGTACTATTGCTCAATATATTCCTGAGCGTCTTCAAATTTTAAGCTGACAAGTTTTGAAACTCCCTTGTCCTGCATCGTTACACCATAGATATAGTCGGAGTTTTCCATCGTTCCCCGACGATGTGTGATGGTCACAAATTGAATATGGTCGGACATTTGTTTCAAAAACACATTAAACCGACTGATATTTGCATCGTCCAATGCGGCATCGATTTCGTCCAATATACAAAATGGTGCCGGCTTGGTCATTTGAATTGCGAAAAGTAATGCAATCCCCATCAATGCCTTTTCACCTCCGGACATCACGGAGATGGACTTGAGTTTCTTGCCGGGCGGTTGTGCAAAAATCTCAATTTCGGAGTTGAGTACATCCGCCGCATTGCTCAAAACCAACTTCCCTTCGCCGCCGCCGAACATTTTCGAAAACACGCTGCCGAAGGTTTTGCTGATTTGGTCGAAGCTGTCCATAAAATCTCTCGTCATATCCTTTTCCAATTTTTGAATGATATTTTCAAGCTCGACGATGGATGTCGTCAAGTCGTCAATCTGAATTTTGTAGGTTTCAAAACGCTCATACAATACATTGTAATCTTCAATCGAATCCAAGTTGATGTTTCCAAGCTCTTGAATTCTGCGACGCAAAGAAGCGATGCTCTCTTTGCTTCCGATTTTTTCAATTTCAATATGGCGCGCATCTTCCAAGCTCAATTCGTATTCATCTTTCAATCGCTCGATGATTTTTTCGCACAAAATCGATACCCTGTCGATTCGATTTTCCAATTTGAACTTTTCTTCCATCAAGTTCATTCGTTTGGATTCCAAATTGTTTTTCAAAATCGAAATGTCTTCGTATTTTTTATTTTCTTTTTGCAGTTTTTCCTGCGCTTCTTCAAATTCGTTAATCGTTTCGTCCAATTCAATCTCGCATAGCTGAAGATTCATCATCGCATCGGAGATTTTGTTTTCCGAAAGCGCAATTTCCTGATTGATTTTGAGCAGTTCTTCTCTTCCTTCTGAAATTTCGAGATGAATCGCATCGACCTGCTCCAACAATCGCGCATGTTCTTTTTCGTAGTTGTCCATCTGATTTTTCAAATGGATAATCTCGATTTGAATCGCATTTTTGTTCTCCGCTTTTCGAGCCATTTCCTCCGAAAGCTTTTTCTTTTCATTTTGAATATCTTCCAAAATATAGCGATTCTCAATCAATTCTTCTTCCAGCTCTTTGAGTTTTTCTCTCGTCTCCTCAACAACGATTTGATTTTCTTTTTGCTGGTTGGTGCTGCCCTCACTTTCGCCGAGCAGACTTTCCAAAGTGTTATTCAAATAGTTGATTCGATTTTTGACATCGCCGTAGCCGAGCTTCTCGCTTTGCAAACTTTTTTGAATCTGTGCAATCTGCTGCTGAGCATCGGCGATTCTTTTATCCGATTGAAAAATTTCGGCTTTGATTGCTTCCAACTGCTCCGAAATCGCATCGACTTCTTCCTGCAAAACTTTCATCTGCTCCGCGTACTCGTCAATCATTCGCTTGCGGCTCAAAATATTGTTGCTCTTATAATAATGACCGCCGGTGATGGAGCCGCCCACATTGAAAATCTCTCCGTCCAATGTCACGATGCGGTATCGATATTGGAATTTTTTCGCCGCGGCAATCGCCTCATCCATCGTGTCGATGATAAGCGTGCGTCCGAGCAGGGAGTCGATGATGCCCTGAAATTTCGCTTCGGTTCGCACGACGCTCGATGCAATTGTCACATCCTTTACATCCAAGACATTGCCTTTAACGGCATCCAGCGGTAAAAAGGTCGCTCGCCCGTTGCCCGATTTCTTGAGATACTCCACCGCTTTTTTCGCCGATTGGCTATCCTGCGTAATAATATGTTGAAGCGATGCGCCGAGCGCGGTTTCAATTGCTTTTTCATATTTTTCATCGGTAGCGATGACATTGGATACGATGTCGATGATGCCGCTCAGATTTTGATTACTCAAAATGCTTTTGACACTCTTATTGATGCCTTCCATATCCTTTTCCATCGATGAATACATCTGATGTTTGAGATAGGCTTCACGCAAGAGCTGATTTTTTCCTTCGAGCTTTTTACGAAGCTCGGATTTTTTTTCATCCTGCATCTGTCTTTGATTCGTCAGACGATTGCGCTCCTGCTCCTGCTCCTGATATTGCGCTTCAAACTCCGCGAGATTTTTTTCAAAAACCTGTCTTTGCTCAAACAGATTTTCCAACTTTTCCCGCGTACGATGAATGCTGATGGCGCTTTCATCATGTTTGATTTTTTCACGCTGGATATTCTCGAGCAGGAATTGAATTTTGAGCTCGTGACGATTGATTTCTTCGCTCAACTGACGATTGCTCCTGCTCAGATTGTCGATATTTTCATCAATCGCATTCATTTGTGAAGTCAAATTTTGTGTTTGATTGAGCAAAATTTCTTCTTCATTGCGTTTCGCTTTATAAAATTTTTCAAAATCCGCCTTCGCCTTTTCGTTGTTCTCGATGGATTCTTCAAGCATGGACAACATATCCTGTTGCTTCTTTTGGCTCCCGGAGGATTTTTCAATCTGCTCTCGCTTGAGCTCAATCAGCGTATTGTGTCGCTCGATTTCGTTGAGATAATTGTTTTTATCCAAATGCAGTCTGCTTTTTTCCTGCTCCAAGCGCTGCATCAGCTCTCGACCTTTGTTGTTGTTTTCTTCAAGCTGCTGAATGCTCTCTTTGTTCTGCTCAAGCTCATTATCGACTTTTTCGATTTCACTCTGAAGCTCTGAAAAAGCATTCATATCCTTCTCATGATTGATATGCACATCATCGTATTCTTTGAGCATCAGACTGACATCTGCCTTGGTCAACTCTTCCTTCAGCTCCAAAAATTTGAGCGCTTTTTCGCGTTTAACGGCAAGCGGCTCGATTTGTCGCTCAATTTCACGGAAAATATCTTCCAACCGCTCCAAATTGGCTTTGGAGTTCTCGATTTTCTTTTCGCTCTCTTCCTTCTTGAAGCGAAAGCGCGCGATACCGCTGGCTTCTTCCAACAGTTTTCGTCGTTGCATCGAAGTCGAGTTTACAATTTCATCAATCTTACCCTGAGAAATGATGGAATAGCCTTCTTTCCCGATTCCCGAATCCAAAAACAATTCTTTGATTTCTTTGAGTCGGGATTGCTTTCCATTGATATAATAACTGCTTTCGCCACTTCGAAAAGCTTTTCGTTTGATACTGATTTCCGCAAAATCCAAATCCAATCCGCCGTCCTGATTGTCGAAGACCACTTCGACTTCGCAATAATTGGATTGATTGTGTCGCGCCGTTCCGGAAAAGATGACATCCTCCATCTTGTCGCCACGCAGATTTTTTGCGCTTTGCTCCCCCAAAACCCAACGAAATGCGTCTAAAATATTACTTTTTCCACTGCCGTTCGGCCCGACAATGCTGACAATCCCATTGGGAAACTCGATTTCAGTCTTTTGATAAAATGACTTAAAACCTTTTATTTCAATAGACTTTAATTTCACTATAACCTCACATTAAAAATACTTTTTTATCGCAATTCGCTGCTCGTCCATCATAATCTCATCCGCTTCATCCCATTCCCTCACCCGAATCGTCACATCGTATTTTTCTTTAAAATACCGTAAATTGCTTTTTTGATTGCCGATGAGTTTGGAAATATGTTTTTTGTGCGCATGAACAATCATTTCTCCGGATGAGCAACAAATATTCTCCTCCATAATATCCCGAAAGAGTAAAGAATACACCATTTCACCGAAGGCAGCGTGATAAGGTCCCGCCACCACATCCATATTCATCGTGTCCGTTGCCTGCAGTCCGATTCGTATCACATCGATATGATGCTCCCGAAATTGAACATAAGCATTTTTGGAAAGCGCCACCGCTTTTTCGAGTGAAAGCGGCTCATATTGCTTATTCTTAAAAAGTGATTCAAGTTCCGTATCTTTGATGACGAGCACCGGATAAATTCGTACAAAATCCGGTTTGATTTTGATGAATTCGGAAATAGTAAATTGTATTTTCTCCTCATTATCCTGCGGTAAACCCAACATCATCTGCAATCCCAATTTGAATCCATTTTTCAAAATAAGTTCCGCACTTTCATATACACAAGATGCGTCATGTCCGCGATTGGACGCGGCAAGCACTTCCTCGTCCAACGATTGAACCCCCAATTCAATAATATGGACCCCATATTCTTTTAATCGACACAAAATCGCTTGATTGATAGCATCGGGTCTGGTCGAAATTCGAATTCCCGAAACTTTTCCCTGCTCCATATAGCTTTTGGCAATTTGTAAAAGTGTGTTTTGCTTTTCTTCCTCGATGGCTGTAAAAGAACCGCCGAAAAATGCAATTTCTACATAATCCGCCTCAATGGTCTGTAACGATTTTTCAATATGCTCAATAATTTCCTGCGGCTCGCGCTCATTTTTTATCCCCGTTATTCTGCGCTGATTGCAAAAGACGCAATCGTTGGGACATCCTTGATGCGATACGAAAATCGAAATAGTTTTCTTATTTTTCAATTCCGATTGCCTCCCGCGCCGCGTTTTGCTCCGCCTCTTTCTTATTTCTTCCTTCGCCCATCGAAACAGATTCGCCGTTGAGCAAAAGTTTTACGGTGAAAATTTTATTGTGGTCCGGTCCCTGCTCGCGAATGACGAGATATTCTATCTTCGCATCGCTATGACGCTGTACCATCTCCTGATATTGCGTTTTATAATCTTTAAAAAGCTTGCCTTCGAGTGCCAAATCAATAATTTTGGTCATCACTTTTTTGATAAAGTTCTCCGCACTTGCCAAACCCGAATCCAAATAGATGGCGCCAATCAACGCTTCCATCGCATCGGCGATAATCGAATCCCGATTTCGTCCTCCGGTTTGCTCCTCGCCTTTTCCGAGCAGAAGATAATTTTTCAAATCAAAACCTTCCGCCGCATCGCGCAATGATTTTTCACAGACGATGGTGGAGCGAATTCTGGACATCTCCCCTTCGGATACTCTGCCCAGCGCTTTGAACAGATGGGTCGTAATAATCAAATTCAACACCGAGTCGCCCAAAAATTCCAGTCGCTCATTGTTCTTTGTCCTGCTTTTGCTGTTTTTATTCGTCCGATGTTCATTGGCATAGGAAGTATGTGTCAGCGCAGTCCTGAGCAATTCTTTATCTTTGAAAGCATAGCCTATCTGTCGTTCTAGTTTTTCAAAACTGTTCATAATCCCTCATTATTTGAAAAGGCTGCTTGCGCAGCCTTTGTCTTATTCATCTAAGTCAAACTCATCATCCGAAAAGTCTTCACTCACCGCCGGTATCACTACTTCATCACAAACCGGACAGATGATGTCCGACTCGTCGTCATACAACAAGTCATCATCAATTTCGATTTCTTCGCCGCAATTCGGACAGCTCATTGATACAAAGTTGATATCGTCGTCATCTTCTTCGTAAAACGCATCTTCCAAATCCGACAAATCGTCATCGACCGCATCCAAATATTCTTCCGTATCATCTTGGCGCTCGGAAAGCTCAACGATGGAGTCCGCAAACTCGCCCAAAACATCTACGATTTCCAATAAAATTTTTCCTTCTTTCGTGTCTTCCGAAAGTCCGATGCCCTCGCAAAGTCCTCTCAAGTAAGCCACTCTCTCGTATAGGTACTCCATAAAACCTCCTTCTACACTCTCGACATATATTCGCCGGTACGAGTGTCAATTCGAATAATTTCGCCCTGATTGATGAACAAAGGTACTTGCACAACGGTTCCGGTTTCCATCGTTGCCGCTTTTGTAACATTGGTCGCGGTGTCGCCTTTTACGCCCGGCTCCGTCTCAATGACTTCCAGCTCGACAAAGTTCGGCGCCTCGACTTGAAAAGCGGTTCCCTGATAGAAACGAATCGTCACCACTTCATTTTCCTTAACCCATTTGACCGCATCTTCCACCTGCTCATAATTCAGCGGAACCTGCTCATAAGTTTCGTTGTCCATAAAGTAGTATAATTCGCCGTCATTGTATAAGTATTGCATTTCTTTTGTTTCGATTGTAGCTTTCGGAAATTTGTCATTCGGGTTGAATGCCTCCTCACGAATAACCCCTGTTTTTAGATTTCTGTACTTTGTACGAACGAATGCCGCACCCTTACCCGGTTTTACATGTTGAAAATCAACAATCAGATATGGCTGCCCATCAATCTCAAAAGTAACTCCTTTTCTAAAATCTCCTGCTGTAACCATTGATAACCTCCTATTATTTCAATCTTGTAATTTCACAAGAAAGTGTTTTGTTTTAACGATATCCGTGTCTAAATATCGCAGCCCAAGCTCGATTTGATAAATATTTTTTTCCATCAACGAGATTTTCATGCTTTCGACATAAGTACCGATCTCATAGCCGCCGTATGCCGAATAATTTTTGATATTGAGCTGCAACGACTCGCGTGCATTTTTAAAAATCCATAGGGATGAACGAGCATCCGTCTGAAAATCCTTCAGATAAATCAGTTCTTCCAAATAGCTCGATTCCAACGGAATATTTTTGCTGCGTTTCAATTTGACGGCGCGCGCATCAATTGGACTTTTGTCAACCGACGAATACAAATTGCCGTCCTTTCCGAGCACTTCATCAATCGACTCGGCTCTCGAAAATTCGGTTGTTATTTTATTTTGCAAAAACTCTCCGACTTCAATCAACTCTTTTTCGGCAATGATATTTTGCTTCATCAAAAAAGTCGTGGACATCAATGAAAATGCAGAATGAATGATTAGCAAAATCAATACGATTGAAATCGAAATCTCTAATAGCGTAAATCCTTTTCTCTTCATATAATCATTCTTCACTCGGTTTCTAAGAACACATCGACACAGTAAATTGTACCATAAAATCATTGTGTTTACAATAACAAAACTCACTTTTTGATAACGGCTTAAAAGATTTCAGCATACAAAAAGGAACTGTCGCAGAATGGAATTTTTTTGTTCTACAACAACTCCTTTTTTCATAAGCGTATTTAATAATCTGATTTTTTGTGTTTTCTCGATAAAAAATCCCCTGACGATGTCAAGGGATTCTGTTTGTATGATAAGGAATTACATCATTCCCATTCCGCCGCCCATCGGCATTTGCGGTTCGTCGCTCTTGATATCCACTACCGCCGCTTCGGTTGTTAGGAATGTTCCTGCAACGGATGCCGCATTTTGAAGTGCGGAGCGTGTCACTTTAGTCGGGTCGATAATTCCCGCTTCCAGCATATTTACATATTCTTCTTTGAGTGCGTCAAATCCGATGCCGACTTTCGCATTCTTCACATTTTCTACGATGACTGCACCTTCCAAACCTGCATTGATTGCAATTTGCTTAAGCGGCTCGGACAATGCTTTGGCAACGATTTGTACTCCGGTTTTTTCTTCGCCGGAAAGTTTTTTCGCCAAAGTTTCCAATTTCTTAATCACATTGACAAGTGCGGTTCCGCCACCCGCAACGATTCCTTCTTCCACAGCAGCTCTTGTCGCATTGAGCGCATCTTCCATACGAAGTTTTCTTTCTTTCAATTCGGTTTCGGTTGCCGCTCCCACTTCGATAACTGCAACTCCGCCGGAAAGTTTTGCCATACGCTCTTGCAATTTTTCTCTGTCAAATTCGGAAGTAGTTTCTTCAAGCTGTCTTTTGATAAGATTCACACGGTCTTTGATAGCTGTTTTTTTGCCGGCGCCATTGACGATTACGGTATTGTCTTTTGTAACTTTTACAGAGCTTGCTTTTCCGAGGCTGCCGATTTCAACATCTTTAAGCTCCAAGCCGAAGTCTTCGGAGATAAGCTGTCCGCCGGTAAGAATCGCAATATCTTCAAGCATCGCTTTTCTTCTGTCGCCGAATCCCGGTGCTTTGACAGCCACCACATCGAATGTTCCTCTCAATTTGTTGACAACCAATGTCGCCAATGCTTCTCCCTCGATATCTTCCGCAATGATAAGCAATTTCTTTCCGCTTTGAACGATTTGCTCAAGCACCGGAAGAATCTCTTGGATATTGTTGATTTTTTTATCCGTTATTAAAATGAGCGGGTCATTGAGTGTCGCTTCCATTTTTTCCATATCATTGGACATATATGGAGACAGATATCCTCTGTCGAACTGCATTCCTTCCACAACTTCCAATGTCGTTCCCATGGATTTGGATTCTTCGATGGTGATAACGCCGTCCTTGCCGACTTTTTCCATCGCTTTGGAAATCATTTCTCCAACTTCCTCTTCGCCTGCGGAAATCGCCGCAACCTGAGAAATTTCTTCTTTGCTCTCGATGGTCTTGGACATTTTTGCCAATTCCGCAACTGCGGATTCAACCGCTTTGTTGATTCCTCGTCTCAATAAAATTGGATTTGCACCTGCCGCGACATTTTTGAGTCCTTCTTTTATAATTGCCTGTGCCAAAACGGTTGCGGTAGTCGTTCCGTCTCCGGCAACATCGTTGGTCTTGGTTGCCACTTCTTTTACGATTTGCGCACCCATATTTTCAAAAGCATCTTCCAATTCGATTTCACGCGCAATGGTCACTCCGTCGTTTGTAATAAGCGGTGTGCCGAATTTTTTGTCTAAAATTACATTTCGTCCCTTCGGTCCAAGGGTCACTTTTACCGTATCCGCAAGTTGATTCACTCCGGACTCAATCGCTTTTCTTGCCTCTTCGCCAAATTTAATTTCCTTTGCCATGATTCCTCCTACTCAACAACAGCTAAAATATCGCTCTGTCTCAATATAATATATTCTTTTCCGTCAACTTTTACTTCCGTTCCCGCATATTTTGAAAAGAGTACCTTGTTTCCTTTGGAAACTTCCATCTTCACATCTTTTCCATCTACTACTCCACCTTGCCCAACTTCAATCACTTCCGCCATCTGTGGCTGCTCTTTCGCACTTCCTGTAAGAATAATTCCGCTCTTGGTTTTTTCTTCAGCCTCCAGCATTTTGATGACAACTCGGTCCGCTAATGGTCTAATTTTCATTTTTACCTCCTAATTTTCCTTTGGCACTCTACAACTTAGAGTGCTAACAGATATATAATAACTCTTTTTCTCTTTTATTTCAATACCTTTTACGAATTCTGTGCAATAATTTTTTCAGCAAATGATTTTGCTTTTCGTTCTATTCCCGGAACTTGATAAATCGCTCCTCTCGCATTGGCAATTGTCGAAAGCGAAAATTCCGGCGGCAGTTGAAAAGTTTTGTTCATCGCCAAAGCGCGAATCAGTTGGCTCGCCAACACCTCATTGCCGGAACTGCCGGACACGATGATGGCATAGAGCATTTTATCATAAAATTTTTGTTTACGAAAAAGCGCCGTCATGCGATTGATCATCGCCGTCATATTGGCGGAGAGCGCATCATTATAATTCGGACAAATCAGCATCAGAATATCCGTCTCGGAAATCGCCGGATAAATCTCTTCCACCATCTTGCCTTCGTAATAACAGCTCTCGCTCATGCCGAAAGTCTTGCAAGCTTTGTATCCGCAAGCTCTACAATCGAAAATATCTCCATTTTTGATAGCTATCTCTTCTATTATATAGTGCAAATCCAACTCTTTTTTTACCATTTTCCAAAGTGCGAGGGTGTTGGAATATTCATTGCTGGAATGAAGCGCAATGATTTTCTTTTTCAAATCGCCTCGCGAAGTCTTTTTTTGTGATGCAAACAGCGCATTCATTCTTGCAAGCATCGCGCTGAGTTCCCATTCCAACGACTCTTCCAAAGTTTTTTTGCTTCGCTCGCTCTGTCCCAAAAAGTTTTGCAGATTCGCCGGCGCTTCGACAATCGGTCTGCCCACAAAATGCAGCCCCATCCTGTTCAAACGATAGACCAAAGTCGATGCGACTTGTTTGGTATAATCCTCTTCCTCCGACGATATAAACAGCCCGCCGATAGAGCCTTCAAAAAGATTGGGATTTCCCCGATGAAGAATCGCCAATTTTTCAATCAGCGGTTCGATTTGTGTGTTGACGCCGAATTCTTTAAGATGCAATGCAAAAACCAATCGGTTGTTTGAAAAGCTTTGGACATGCTTTTCCATATCGTGCATATATAAATGAAGAAACTCGTATTTGGCATCGAGCTTGTCGAGAAGTTTGGCGCATTGCTCCGATAATTCTCCAATCTCTACTACAATCATAGACACCTACTTTATATTTTTAAGCATGGTATGCGTATCCTTAATTTTGTTAAAGAGCGCATCCACCATCGGAATTCGCTCAATCTCAATTCCGGAATTGCCCACTCGATTTTTGATTCCCAAATATGCTCCGTCAATATAGACGCTGCTGTAATTAAATTTTCCGGAAATGCGGGAAATTATCGAAATGGCTCCCGACGAAAGCGCCGGTGCGATATATGGTTTGAAGCCGAGCTCCCGCACCATCAAATTCGCATCGACGGTCTTGTTGGTCAGCTCCACCGATTTTTCTTCGTTGTATTCATGAATATCGTCGCAGATTACCAGCCCGCTGCCATGCATTCCGTAAGCGCGACCGTTTCGCTTGAAATCTTTGATTGTCGGGTCGAGATTCGCATAGTAGAGCGCTCTGGAATACATCACGCCCAAGCCGAATCCCTGTATCTGCTCCGGCAACATGCCGTTGTAATCCCAATTTTCGTTCGCATCCACATTGCTGATTTCGTAAGCGGCTTTACAAAGCATCTCCACGGGGTCCGAGACGATGGCAAAAATCCCTTTGAATTTCACATCTCTCGTTTTCTTGACATATTTTGTCAAAATTTCCCGATTGGCATCGTATTGAATCGCTCGCACATCGCCGATTTCCGCACCCACCGGCGGCACTTTGGACGATGCGCAGAAGATGAACATATCGCAGTCCATAATATTTTCCTTCTCCACCGTTTTGACGACGGGTTTTCCGGAATGCATCGGCGAATCTTCATCGATGGAATACACTTGGTTGAGCTCCATCTCATATCTTTTCATCACATTTTGTTTGACGGAATACACGCCGATTTCGGAGATATAATCGCCACCGAGCAATTTGAGCCCTACCAAAAGATTGGAACCGATGTCGCCCAATCCGACGATGTTGATGCGCCACTTTCCTTTTTTCGGTACGCTGAAAATATTTTGAAAAGCTTTGTGAGCGATGTTGATATATCGAACCTTTCTCTGCTGAATTTTTTCAACAATCCATGTCGGGATTTTCGAGATGTCGATTTTCTGTCCTTTGTTGGTACGAATGATTTCCAAATCATCTCCGTCTTCAAAAAGCATCGTTGGGTCGGTAATCGAATAGCTGGTTCTTTTTTCCATACCAGCCTTCCCGAGATACAATAGAATTTCCTCTTCGTTGATGTCCAACATGCTTCGACATTGATGCTCCGTAATTTCTCGGCACTCCTCAAATTTTTCAATCCCAAAAGCAGGTTTCCCGCTGACTTCGTAATAATACATCATAACCTCCTAAGCCCTAGCTGATAAACATATTTTTTAATCGTTTGAGTTTCTCCAAATCATTTTTGAGATATTCGGACGGCTTGCCGTTGAGGTCGAGCTCGACGCTTTTACCGTAATCCGGCGTTCTCGTTTTTTCAAAAATCTCTCGTAGCTGATACAAACTAAAGCTCTTTTCATAAATCTGTTGATATTCTTTTTCGATTTCTTCAAAAAACATAATCGCATTTTCGATACAGGTTTCCGAGAGTTTATAAATATCCTCTCGGCTCGCCCCCTTGATAAAGGCGGGATAAGCATAAGGCAAAATATAATTCAGCGACGGAAGCAAAAAGCTCTCTTTTTGTCCTTCGCGTTTGACATAGTCGCCTCCGATAAAAGGATACATCGCATTTTCGTTAAACCAGTTTCGAATGCTCGGCAGATAGTATATATAATCGACTTTGCCGCCGTATTGCTCCACCACTTCCTGTCCTCTTCCCGACAGAATCGCAACCACCAAATCGCTGACAAAAACATCTTTTTGCGCAAACATCGGCCACATTTTTTGCAGTCGGTAGCCCTTGTGCAAAATGTCATCAATCAGAATAACGGGTCGGTTGAAAGAATTGATGGTTTCGATTTGCACCCCGATGTCCACATAATTCGGATATTGCTCAATCGTAAAAGTCTTGAGGTCGGGCGCATATACTTTTTCGGTATGCAAAGACTTGGTGACGGTATTGGGCACGATGCTTCCCGTCAGAATCGTTCCGTACGAAACGCAAATCTTTTGTCCGAGCACGCGAGGATTGCTCGGAATCTCCGAAACTTCGTTGAGCTCGCAAACTTTTTTGACCAGTTTGGAGTAGGTGGTTTTTCGGTCAAACGAAATGACCAATTCGCCCGGAAAGAGTCCGGTCAACGCAAGCTGTAATTTTTCGCGCATCTCATAGATGACCCGACGAATACTCGGATTGTTTCTGAACGGATCTTTGACAATGCTGCGCAAATCCAAATTCAACACAATCGGATTCGCCATATTGACAATGAACACGCTCGGTTTGCCCGTATCCTGCTCCAGCTCGATAAAACCCTGACTTTTGAGCAGTCGCGTCACTTTATCGGACGAATGGAACATCTTGTTGTGATAGATGCAGAAGGAATAGCCTTCGCCAATCGCATAAGCGAGCGTTTCCGTCATAATAATCTGCGACAGATGGATGAGCGAATATTGCTCCTTCACCCAATGCGAATTGATGACGAACACTCTGCCCGTCGTTTCATTGCGCAGATATTCGCTGATTTTTGTATTCGTAAATTCTCGATAGAATTTCTGACTGCGCAGCCAAAATCCGGTCGCAAAAGCGATAATCTCACCGCTCTCCTCGTCGAGCAAAGATATCATTTTCAGCGGGCTTTCCGCATCTTCATAATTTAACTTGTCTACCAAACCTTCCACAACGAATCGATTGTTCGAATCGATTTTGTGCAAAATGTCGTCCAGTTGCTCCCGAGTCACATTCTCGATAATTTGCGTTTGAATATTGGAGCGCGGCGCTGAAAATTTGTATTGCGGCGCTTTTTTATACAAACTGTATTTATAAATATAATTCTGAGCCTGATAATCAATCAGCTCGGAGATGTCTCTGTCCTCATCGACCGCATCTCGAATTAAGGTCGAGCTGATGAATTCATATTGCGGTTTCAGGCTGAGTATTTCGACTCTGCCCGAAATATGATTGATTTTATCCGTCGGCAAATCCAACAATTCCGTTTCTTTGTCATCCGACTTTCGATGGAAGATGATGTGGTTCAGCCGAAGTATCTCTCCGTTTTTGCCCTCGTGATAGCAGCTTGCGTTTTTTACCACATCCGAACCGACTACGATGGAAATCTCCTTGTTCGGAAAAAGACTCACCAACTTTCGAATATCCGCATCATTGGCGATATTGATCGGATGACGGTTTGGAAAAACATAAATGTTCTGCTCGTCCGCTATCGAGCATTTGATGATATTTTTTCGAATCTCATTCGGCTGAGTCTGTTTCGACCAGGAGAATTCGTCAATCGCCAAAAACACATCATAACCCTGATTTCTTATCTCCTCCGCAATCGCTTTGTGTCCCAACGAAAAAGGGTCGAAACTTCCCGGGAAGAATGCGATTTTGTCCGTCTGGGCACTTCGAATTTCGCCTTCAAAGAATTCATAATCCGAAATGAAACGATAAATTTTATTCAGCGATGCCGAATTTTTGATATAGTTGTTTTCGACCGCATATTTTTCCGCAACGATATGGAGCAGTCTTTTGTCCACAATCGAAAATATCTTGTACTTTTGTTTAAAATCCAGTTTATCCGAGCCGAAAAGGTCCGCCAAAATTTTGAGACTCTCGTTGCTTACCGAGCTTTCAAAACTGTATAAACCAATCATCAAAATGCCGAGCATATATTCCAATCTTTTGTCAAAATTGCTCTTGTCTTTTTCATAGCCGCAGTGCAGATATTCTTCAATCGAATAGCCGACGCTCAACAGAATGAGCCAAGTAAGCTGCGGAGTCGCCGTTTTGACTTTGACATAAAAATCGTCCAATATCTCATCCAACTCATTCGGCGGCAGATGAATCAGCAACGGCCCGATGTATTTTGGGATATATTTTGTAAACTGAATATCCTGCATCTCAAGCGCTCGAATCAGCTCGACGGATACCTCATTTTTCTCCTGCTCCGGCAAATAGTCGATGATTTTGAGCACCGCCTTTCCGGAGTGATTTCGCACGCTCTCGGTTGCGCTGACCTTGAGGAGATTACAGAAGTGAAGCGCCGTTTGCAGATTGTTCTCCGCCTCTCCTCTGAGCACACGACCGACCATGATGTCGATATTCGCCTTCTTCTCAATCCAGCCCGTCGCGCTCTTGAGATTTTTGAGATAGATATTGGTAATATCGCTCGGGCAGAATTCTTCACTTTCAAGGAATGCAATATTTTCCGTCACATCGAGATTCCATCTTTTGCCCAGTTCACAGAGCATCTTTCCGCGCTGATGATTCACGACTTTTTGATTCGATTTTTCCGTCTTGGCAATAATCTCTTTTGCAAAATTCAAATTCAGCTTGCTCGTGTATTTCGAAATGATATAAATCAATTTATTGACCGCCAAACGAATCTCGACATTCTTATGATTATAAAAATGTGACAAAAATCTTTCCAACGAAGTCGTATCCGTCATCGTATTCACTCGAATATGTTTGAGTATCTGCGTCAATGCCAGCACGATATTTTCTTCGCCGTGCACAATCGCTCTATCCAAATGTTTTGCAATGACGGGATGATAAAATTCCGGCTTGCTCGTCGTTTTGAAAAGCGCACTCACCATATTTTTTCCGTTGATTCGCAACCATTCGATATTGCGCTGTGTTTGTTTGTGGTCTTTGTATAAGAAATAGCTCAAAAACCGCTCAAACAATTCGCCGCTGTTTTGCTCATCCTTTTGCACGACGACATAATCCGGAAGCTCCTTGCGATATTCCTCATCAAAATTCGCAATCATAATGCCGATAATTTCCGCCGCCTGATTGCGAACATCTTCTTCTTTGAACAACAAAAGCTCCTGCAAAATATTCAAAATGAGGAGTTTTTGATTTTTTCCGATGTATTTGTCGTATTCCTGAAACAGGTCGATGTATTTTCGAAGACTTCGCCAGCTTTTTTCACTTCCCAGCGAAACCAACAATTTATCAAAATTCTCCAAGGTGCTGAAGCTTTTCAAAATGTTGATATTGTATTCAATCGCCTGAAATTTGAGATTCTCGGAAATATCTTTGCCATAGAGAAGCGCCATATCCTTCGGCGGCATCGCCAACGGCAGACGAGTGAGCGATTCGATATCGGTATGCACCCCCATATCCATCATATAATGCTCAAAATCTTTCAGTTTCGCATACACTCGCTTGTATCGCTTTTCCTTCGCTTCATCGACATTGTCCAATTTATCCAATATCACTTGAAAAGAGCTCGACAAATCATAGATATGCATTTTGTTGCCGAGCATTTTGACACGAAAATCCGCATAAATCAAAACCAAGGATTCAACCTGCAAATTTTCCAATTCCAAATCCCAAGTCGAATGATTCGCCGCGACCTTGCCCGCGAAATACATCCCTCTTTGCTCAAACCACAAATCCGTATAATAATAATGAAGATACGGTACCCGACGCTCCTCGCCTTTTTTCGCACCGTACTTCCCGATATCATGTCCCATCGATGCCGCCACGACCATTCCCAAATCAATCGGTACATTTTTGATTTTCAGTTGTCGGGCGATTTGGAGCGCAATGTAACAAACGCCGGAGATATGGTCAAGCGTCGTATATTTTTTCACTTCTTGGCTCAACTTCAGCATTTCAAAAACATATTCCCGCTCATACGCATTTTTGAACGCGAAATATTCATTGCTGAAAGTAAGCTGCGATTCTTCCTCTTTGGTCAAAAAACGCATCGGATAGCGATTGTAAAAAAGCTCCTCGTCCATTCGGCGCTCCTCTTTGTTGAGAAGCTGAAAGAAAATCAAAAACAGCTCCGCCAAACAATCGGTCGCTTTGTAAAACTCAAAATCCACCGAATTCGGAAATGCCAAATGACGAGTATATTGATAGACATATTCCAAAAAAGCATCGCTTTGTATTTTTCCGTCCTGAAAAAAGACTTCCTGCTGAGGAAAATCTTCCTGATTATAAGTATTCTTCCGGAAGCTGTGATAACAATTCTCCAGTAACGATTGGATTCGAATAAACAAATCTCCGCCGCTCCATCTTTGCTCGTCGATAAGCTCGGCGATGGCAACTGCGGCTTCTTCCAATTCCAAATTTTCTATCGCGTAAGTTTTTTTGAGTTTTTGAACTCGACTTGTCAGCTCATTGGATAAATTCTCTCCAAAAACTTCCTTATTATATGCTGCCAATTTGACCTCCTTACATCACAAAGTCTCTTTTCTTATTGTACCATAGAAGTCAATTCTTGTGATAAGATATCACAAAAAAGCATTCGCTGAAACGACGATTTTCAAGCATAAAAAACGAGGAAGTAAAAACTCCCTCGCCATTTGATTATCCGAATCGGACTTTTCCCGTCAAAGCGTTTCGATGTGTCGTCTCCCGCTAAAAAGATAAAATTTCAGCTCCGTCTCGAAACGATGATATTTTAGATTTTCAATTTTTTGACTAACATGTGATTGCCTTTTTCATCCAACAAATAATATCCATAGCTTTCTTTCAGTAGCGATAAATCCCGAATCGTCCCCTCCACTATCGCCTTTCCTGCAAAACCGACCGCATACACACCGTCCGACTGAACTTCCCAGCTTCCTGCTTCTCTTTGAAAATCATAGACCATTCGATTGTTGCCTAAATCTATCTTATCGCCAATCACTATTTTACTGCCATACGAAAAATCATCCCTACCGAGCCGAACCTTTTCATCAGCATCCGACAGATTTATTTTTTCTATGACATCATATCCTCCCAGAACAGATGTGTTGTATTGATAATACAAATTGTTCTTGGAAACATGATATGAACTAACCAACTCCGGCATCCAACTTACCAATTTATAATCTCCCGCAGCATTTAGGGCAAACAGAGCGCTCGGGTTCATCCATAAGGATTCTCTCCCCGTCGTGAACATGGTATAAATTGTACTATTATATTTTTTTGTCGTCTTGTTGTTGACAAAGACTTTTTTCCACTTAAAAGAATCCGCTTCGTACCAATTATAATCGACATATTTGAATGGCGTATTGAAAAATACCGTCTTATTTTCATATTTGAATTCGCCAAAAAATACATCTTCAATAAATTGCAAAGGAATATAAATTTTTCCGTTGCGTATAAACGCAGGCTGTTTCAGAAACCACTCATTTTCGTTTTCGTCAAAAGAAAACTTAACATCCGCCTTCTTTTTCCCCGGCGTTAATTTTATTGTCATATTGCCGTTTACTATCGTAACCGTCGATGTTTTTTGATTCCAGCGAATCGAATCGCATCCGACAACATTTAGGATATCTCTTAGCGGCAACATCGCCGAGCCGTTTACAACAATAGGTTTGATTTTTGAATTCTCGCCGTTGATTTTTAACGAAATCTCCTGTTCGGCAAACGCATTGGATTTGATGCAAAAAGATAATACAATGATCGACAGTATCACTTTGAATAAATTTTTCTTCAACGCTGCACCTCCTGAATAAACAATTTCTCATAACTGCCTGTTAGGAATATAAAATGGATAATCATACAGGTTTATCTCTTTCTTACCACTTAAAATCCTCCATGCTGCCCTCCATAAATCCGAACTGTGAATTTTAAAATCAGAAAGTAAATCTCAGATTTCATTTTCAAAACATAAAAACTAAAACCAAATTAAAATTTTAAAATAGTAAAGCGTTATTCCGCTTTCCATCTCTTTTGTTAAAAGATAAGCCGGAAGAAAATAAAACGGCAATTAAAAACAGTGATAACAGCTTTTTCATGCTAACCTCACTTCTCTATTACCTTAATATTAGGAATATCTACAAGATAGTTTACTCCTTCTAAATTTTTAAGTATATCTCCCACATCATAGTATCTTATTCTAATTATTATGTCAACGCAATCATTTATTCTTCAAACAATTTGTTTTAATATTATAGTCTGTTTGAAAAAATAGTTGTCAAGAATTCGTATTTTGAATAACTGTTGTTTAATTTCCGCCGTTCCATCGGAATGGAAAGCACATGATTTTTCTCTACGAATTATCAGCTTTTAGTAAAAACCGGCAAATGCTTATTCAAAAAACCTCTCAAGCATTTTTCCATATCTGCCTGAGAGGTTTAATCACATATTTTTTATATTTTATCCGATTTTGCTTAGTTGATTAGACTTTTGCCGAGTTCAATCGCTTTGAGATTGATATCCACCAAATTCGGTTTGATATTTTCGGAAAGAATTTTTTTCCAATCAATATCTTCCAATTGCATCGATTTGATAATCGTTCCGAACAAAATCATATTCGTTACTCTGGAGTTGCCCATCTCTTTTGCCATTTTTGACGCTTCAACGACAACGGTTTTCGCTTTGGATTTGAGCACATCGATGACATCGGTCGGATATTCAAATTTTCCGACTTGAATCGGCATCGACTCGATTTCCAAATCGTTGACGACGACCGTTCCGTTCGGTTTCAAATATTCCAACGCTCGAAGCGCTTCCATTTTTTCAAATGCGATGATAATATCCGCACTTCCTTTTTCAATTACGGTGGACTCGACCTTTTCACCATATCGAACCTGTGAAGAAACGGAGCCGCCACGCTGACTCATTCCGTGAATCTCACTCATTTTTACATCATAGCCCTGCTCCATCAAACCGATGGTCAAGAGCTTGGATGCCAAAATCGTTCCTTGTCCTCCGACTCCAATCAGTAGTATATTCTTTGTCATTTATTTTACCACCTTTCCAATCGCACCTGTTGGGCAAACTTGTAAACAAACTTCACATCCAACGCATTGCTCCGGATTGATGGATGATTTTTTATTCACTTTGTCAAAAGATAATGCCGGACATCCCGTACGAATACATTTTTTACATCCGATACATACTTCGTGGTTTACTTCGCACTTGGTCGTAAACGCTGTGGAGAATTCCTGTCTATCGACATCGGTGAATTTTTTGAGTACGCATGGCCATCTTGTGATGATCACGGACGGCTCATCCAACTCATAAGCCCAGTCAAGCGCCGCTTTCACTTCGTCCAAACGATTCGGATTTACAGTTTTTACATGCTTGATACCGCAAGCTTTTACCAATGGCTCAATCTCAACGATTTCCGTCGGCATTCCCTGCAATGTGTAACCTGAACCCGGATTTTCCTGATGACCGGTCATTCCGGTGATTCGGTTGTCCAATATAATATTGATGGAGTTGGAGCGGTTATAAACCACATTGAGCAAACCGTTGATTGCGGTGTGGAAGAAAGTCGAGTCGCCAACTACCGAAACAACACGCTTCGGCTCGTCCGTCATATTCATTACCTGTTGGAAACCATGACCGGAACCGAATGCTCCACCCATACAAACATTGAAGTCCATCGCATTGTACGGCGGTGCAAATCCAAGTGTATAACAACCGATGTCTCCCGCGATTACCGTATTTTTTCGTTTTCCGATTTCGTAGAAGAATCCTCGATGCGGACATCCCGCACAAAGAGTCGGTGGTCGCGGTACAATTTTGTCGGCATCCAATGCCAAGCTGTCCAAAGTTTTTCCATAAACCGCACGACGAATCACATCCGGCGTTTTTTCTCCGCAGAATGGGAACAGATTATTTCCGTAGCAATTAAATCCAAACTCTCTTACTTTTTCTTCCATAAAAGAGTCGTTTTCTTCAATGACATAGATGGTTTCTTTTCCGGTACAGAAATCCACGATTTTTTTATCCGGAAGCGGATTGGTGAATCCGAGTTTCAAATAAGAAACGCTGTCGCCGAAAACTTCTTTGGCATATCCGTAGCAAGCACCCGATGCGATGACACCGATTTTGCTGTTGTTGTCGATGATGAAATTGAGCTCCGTATTGTTTGAGAAATCTCTGAGCTTGTTCAATCTTTCTTCCACTACCAAACGCATTTTTTGCGAATTCGCCGGTACGGTAATATTTTTCGCGATATTTTTTTCGTAAGGCTTGATGCCGACTTCCACTCTGTCTTGAAGCTCCACTATTCCTTTGGAGTGACAAATTCTCGTTGTCATTCGAAACATGACCGGAATATCATATTCTTCACTGATTTCGAATGCTTTTTTGAACATGTCTTTGGATTCCTGACTGTCGGACGGCTCCATAAGCGCGATTTTCGCCATTTTTGCAATGTTACGGTTGTCCTGCTCGTTCTGAGAGGAATGCTGTCCCGGTTCATCCGCCGATACGATAACAAATCCGCCGTTTACTCCCATATACGCGTATGTAAGAAGCGGGTCTGCTGCCACATTGACACCTACATGTTTCATCGCTGCAAAACTTCTTGCGCCGGCAAGTGAAGCTCCGATTGCCGATTCCGCAGCAACTTTTTCATTTACTGCCCATTCAGCCAAAATATCGCCTTTATACAAAGCCGTATTTTCCAAAATCTCCGTACTCGGAGTTCCCGGATATGCCGACGCATAAACCACGCCTGCTTCGTATGCGCCACGAGCAACCGCTTCATTTCCTGTCATTAATTTTTTCATCACATTCTCCTTTTTTACATTAAACAGCCGAAGCTGAAATTGCCAATGATAAATATTTTTCTTCCGTTGTCGCTCCTCTGGATGTGAGTACAATCGGCACCTTCGCTCCAACAACAAAACCCGCCATCTTTGCGCCCGCCGAATAAATCAGACTCTTGCCCAAAATATTTCCGGCAGTAATATTCGGCACGACCAAAATATCCACATCGCCTGCAACTTCACTGACATAACCTTTGAGCTCCGAGCTCTCTTTGTTCATCGCCAAATCGTAAGAAATCGGTCCTTCGATAATGCATTTTTTGATAATGCCCGATTCATTCATCTTTTTAAGTTCCGCCGCATCGACCGCCTCGGGCATTTTCGGATTGACGACTTCAACTGCTGCAAGCACCGCCACTTTCGGTTTCTCATAACCCATTTTGTTAAACACATCAACGGTGTTCTCAATGATTTTTTGTTTTTCTTCCAAATTCGGATACATCATCATACCGCCATCGGTCACCGCGACCAATTTATGATAATTCGGTATCTCCTGCATCGCGACATGACTCATCGGTTTTCCAAGCGAAAGACCGGTCTCTTTGTTCACAACTTCTCGGAGCAAATCCGCCGTCTGAAGTTTACCTTTCATCAAAAAATCGCCCTTGCCTTCACGAATCAGCGCGATGGATTTTTTCGCGGCGCTCACATCATCTTCCGTATGATAAATTTCATATTGATTTTCAGCAACGCCCAGCTTGGACAACATCTCCACAATCTTCGGTTGGTCGCCCACCAAAACCGGCTGCGCAATATTATTCTTGTCTGCAAGAATCACCGCTTCCAGCGCATGCTCGTCATGAGCCGCGGCGAGCACCACTTTTTTCTTCGTGCCCGATTTTTGCACATGATTTATTAAATCTTCGAATGTCTTAAAAACCATAGCTCCTCCTTTTCGATTTTACACCGTAATCATTATATCACTCAAAATCAGTTCTTGCAAGGTTTTGAGCATTTGCGTCAGTATAAAATTCCTATTTCAGTCGTATTAAACTTAAAAAGAAAAATGGCTTTGTTCTTCATAATTTCTTAAAGCGACATCGCAAATATTTTTCAGTTTTCACGATAGAGATATAAAAATTTTATCCAAGCAACATTTTTATCTGCATGCTTAACTCAAAATGTAATAAATTTTTGTTTCTATCGGCAACAAATTCAATAAAAGGCAAATCACTTTCACTAGAATCCCGAATGTTGATATTCTTTGAAACCGATATGCTCCAGCATCCGAAAGAGCGCATAGAAAATCAATGGACAGAGGCATAGATAAATCGCTTCAAAAACAGAAATCGTTCCTAAAATGATTCTGCTCGGAACGGCGCTGAACACAAATGCCGGAATGACGAAGGTAAATATCTTTCGAAATGTCGGATGAAACACCGTATCCGGTTTTTCAGCAATCGAAAAAAGCTGCGTGATGCAGGAGCCGATTGCCGAAGAGCGAATGCCGAAAAGCAGCAACGCTGTAATCGATTGAAAAACGAACAACATCGTTGCGCATGCTGAAAAAATCCCCAAGTAATAAAAAAGAATTTGAATCGGCGAAGCAAAAAATTTTGCCACAAAATATATGTTCATTATAAAAAGGAATGGTGTCGAAAGCATCGCCGGAAAATTGAAATTGAGCAAAATATGACTTCTCCAAGCGCCCGGCGGTGTCAACTGATAATAGGAAAAACTTCCATCCAAGACGGATTTTCCATATTGAGAGACTGCTTCCGAAAAAAACACCGCAAAAAGATTGTTCACCATAAAATAGGTGGAGATATACAATCCTAATTCCCGCTTTGAATAGACGCCGAAAGAATCGAAAGCGGACGACAGAAATAAATACATGACGATGACGGAAGAATACAGCGCGATATCCGCCAAAAACCAACTGAATGTGTTGGCTTTATAGCGCAAGCCTTTGAGCGTTCCATATTTTACACTTGCTCTAAAATTCATCTTACACCCCCACGCTTTCATATTTTTTTCTACCTATCGACCAAATCCATTTTGCAAACAATAACAATACGACGCCCCATAATATTCCGACTGCCAAAAGAAAATATACTCTATCTGTTTTAAGCTCGCCCAACACCATCGCGGACGGAATATAGCTTAAAAACGGAAAAGGTGTCATAAATAAAAATCGCTGCAAAGTGTCCGGTAACAGATAAAAAGGAAAAATCGTTCCTGCAAAAACGCCCAGCAACAAATTTTTAATCGAGCTGATTCCCCAAATTTCCGTAAGCCAAAATGAAAGACAACCGATGATGAAGGATACGGCATAGCCGATGATGTTTGCAATCAAGATAAAAGGAATCGCAGGCAGAATTCTTCCCCATACAACCTGTTTGAAAAAGAGAAGCAAGATTATCGCAGGCAGATAAAAAATCAGCACACGCAATATTTTGGTCGCCATATCCGAAATCACATAGCTGATAAATGGCGAAATCGGCTCCAGCAGTTTATAAATCAATCTTGAACTTTTAATGTCTTCGGAAATCACATTTTCCAAATTCGTTACGGAAATAATATATGTAATATTGGCGATGATAAGATAGGAAATCACATTCGCAATCGATTTGACGCTCGATGATCGGCTCAATCCGATAATAAAAACGATGTTGACAGCGATCGGAATAGCCAACTCGCTGAAAAACGAAAAGAATAAATCGCTTCGATATTTTAACGCGCAGGAAAACCAATATCGAAATGCCGCCGTCCAATAATTTTTACTCATCATGTAACAACTCCTCAATAATCGTCTCCAAAGGTCTTTCTTCGATTTTCAAACCGAAGATTTCGCCGAGATGATATAAAGAATTCAAAGTCTCATCAATCTCATCAAATTTACAAGGGGTCACGCACTCATTTCCATCCAACGAGGTTTTGGGAAATTTTTTCAAAATATCTTGAAGCAACTTTTGATTCACAACACGATATCTGATTCTTGTATCCTGATTGCAAAAACTTGGCAGACTGTCAATCGCTCCGTAAAAAACACAATTTCCTTTGTCGATAATCAGCAATTTTGAGCTCATCTGCACGATATCGCCGAGATTATGACTCGTCAAAACGGCAACGGCTCGGTGTCGATTGCAATAATCTTTTAAAAAATGTCGAATGTTTTTTGTCGAGCGAATATCCAATCCCAGCGTCGGCTCATCGAGAAATATCACCTTAGGCTCATTCAGAAAGGAAAGACAGATTTCGCCTTTCATCCGCTGCCCCAACGAGAGAGAGCGCGCCTGCTTGGACAAATCATCCTCAGTCAAAGAGAGCAATGCTGCAAATTCCATCACTCTTTTATGGATGATCTCTTTGGATATCTTAAACATCGCTCCATAAATGTCGGCGGATTCCAGTACCGACATATCGGGATGCAACTTTCCCTTTTGTCCCAATATCATCGCAACATTTTTTCGATATGAAATCGAGCGCTCAAAAGGGTCTTCTCCATCGATGAGCACTTCGCCGCTATCGGATTTCAATACGCCGGCGACAATTTTGACCAAGGTTGTTTTCCCTGCCCCGTTAGCTCCGACCAGTCCCATAATTTCCCCGTCTCGAATTTCAAAAGAAATATCATTCAAAGCTTGCACCGTTTTGGTTTCCCGATTGAAAATTCCTTTGTTTATATGATAGGTAAAGCTCTTTTTCAAATTTTTTACAACGATATTCGTCATAGCAGCCCCTTATCTTTCGGCGATGAGTTCACGATTCTGCCAAATGTATTGAATGCCGGAGTACAATGTCATTGCGACGGACAGATAAAATACAACATTTGCAAAAGGAATGCTGAGCAAAAGCATGATGATGGACAGCATTTGCAATACGGTTTTAATTTTTCCGCCTCCCGATGCGGCAATGACTTTTCCGTTGGCGGAAGCAATCGCACGAATGATGGAGATGGCATATTCCCGCGTGATGATGATGAGCACCGCCCAAGATTCGATTCTTCCCATCTGTATCAACACAAGCATCGCCGCCGCAACAAGCACCTTGTCGGCTAAAGGGTCCATAAATTTGCCGAAGTCGGTAACTAAATTGTGTTTTCTTGCAAGATGTCCGTCCAAGAAGTCGGTTGCGGATGCGATTACAAAAATAACGGTGCTGATGATGAGCATGCTTTTTTCCATTTCAAAATAAGCCGCGATAATAAATACCGGAACAAGTGCCAAGCGCACAACGGTCAGTTTATTTGGTGTGTTCATTTTCTTCTCCAATCAAATCATATTCCAAAGAATCCGTAATTCGAACCTCTACAAAATCACCGGTTTTCAATTTGTTATTCGTGTGAACAAAGACCAAACCGTCAATCTCAATCATATCTCGATAGCTTCTGCCGGAATAGATATTTTTGTCCTCTCGGTTTTCGATAAGAACACTCATGACTTTTCCGACCCACTCTCTGTTTTTGCCTTTTGAAATCTGTTGTTGCAATTTCATCAGCCGAGATTTTCTGTCCGTTTTCACTTCGGGCTCAATCTGTCCCTTCATCTTGGCTGCCGGCGTCCCTTCCTCAAGCGAATATTCGAAAGTGCCCAGCCTGTCAAATTTCATTTTTTCAACAAAGCGGTACAATATGTCAAAATCCTCTTTTGTTTCTTGTGGAAATCCGACGATAATCGTCGTTCGAATGCTCGCCGACGGAATATGTTTTCGAATCATATTGATTTTATCTTCAATCTGCTGCCTTGTGGTATGACGGTTCATCCTTTTGAGCACGATGTCGCTGGCATGTTGAATCGGCATGTCGAAGTATGGCAAGACTTTTTCCGAATTTTTGATGGTCAGTACCAATTCTTCGGTGATGTCTTCGGGATAGGAATACAGTATTCGAATCCACCGGATGCCGTCAATTTTGTCAAGCTCGGATAAAAGCTCGGGCAATTTGGCTTCCTTATAATTGTCGAGACCGTATTTCGTCGTGTCTTGCGCAATCAATATAATTTCTTTGACTCCCTGTTTTGCAAGCGCCTTTGCTTCTTCAACAATTTCATCCATCGAGCGACTGCGGTATTTGCCTCGCAGCTTCGGAATGATGCAATAGGTACAAAGATTGTCGCAGCCTTCTGCAATCTTCAGATAGGCGGTGTGCGTGTCGGTCAAAAGTTTTCTTGCAAGAGACGGAATGTTTTTGTCGATGTCGTCGATTTTCATCTCTCGACGGTCGCCGAGTTTCTCCAACTGCGCGACAATATCGACAAAGCTCGTCGTACCGAGTATCAAATCAATCTCCGGAATTTCTTCCTGCAGTTCTTTAGAATATCTTTGTGCCAAACATCCCGTAACGACCAACTTTTGCAATTTAGCATCCAATTTCTTTTTTGCAATGAGCAAAATTTCGTTGATGGATTCCTCTTTTGCCGCTTCAATAAAACCGCAGGTGTTGACGATGGCAATTTCCGCTTCGTTGACATCATGGGTATTTTTGTATCCGTCGCTGAGCAAGCTGCCGAGCATCATCTCCGAATCGACGAGATTTTTGGAGCAACCCAAGGTGGAAATATATACTTTTTTCATTCTAACTCCTTGTACCAATTTTGTATTTCTTGCACCGATTGTGCCATATCGTCGGAGGACACGCTGAATTCGTAGTGATATTGGTCCTGTGAGTGCAGATAGAGCTTGTCGTAATACTCGCTCATCAAAAATTCAGCGACATCTTCGTATCGTTTTGCCAAAATCCGCTCGGTCAACTGCTTGATTTTTTCTTTTCCTAATTTATCTTTGAGATGCTGAAGCGATTCAATCAATCGCTCGTCGTTGTCCTCAGATTTGAGTGTGTAGTCCGAAACGCTTCGGCGCACCCGACTTTCCATCGATGCAGTAACCAAGATATGCTTCCCGTCCTGCATCATCTGCCAAAATTCCTTGGATAGGGTGCAGCGTCCGATTTTTTTACTCTCGCTTTCCATAAAAATATATTTTTTATTTTCCAGCTCCAGTTGATAGAGCTTGTTGAAAAGCTGTGTTTCAAAAAACTTTTGGCTCGGTCTTTTGCCCTTGTAAAAAATATCGCCGAAAACGGAGCCCGAATTTTTTGCAAAGAATTCCAAATCCAAAATACCGACATTTCGCTTTTCGAGTTCAAGCAACATTTCGGTCTTGCCGATGCAGGTATGTCCATGTAATACAACAAAGGTAAATTTGTTCTGAAGCTCCGATAAATAGCGCATCACAAAATGACGATAGCTTTTATATCCGCCGTCGAGTTTGAGCACATCAATACCGCAGCTTTGTATAAAATCCGTAACCGAGCCGCTGCGCATACCGCCACGAAAACAGTAGATGATGATTTGCTCATATTTTTCGGCAAGCTTGCTGAATTCAAAATGCAGTTTTTTCAGTTTGGGCGAGACAAAATCCAATCCGCGCTGTACGGCACTTTCTTTTCCCTCATGTTTATAAATTGTTCCGATAATGGCTCTTTCCTCATTATCAAGAATCGGGATGTTGACAGCTCCGACAATGTGGTCTTCCTCAAATTCGAGCGGGCTGCGTACATCCACAAATATTTTATTGTTCTTCTTAAATGCTTCTTCTATCGTAATGGTCTTCATTTTATCCTTCGTCTATTTCTATTTGTCTATTGTCATTGGATGATATAAGAACTTTTCTCGGTTTTGCGCCGTCGCTTTCGGATACGATGCCCATCTCTTCCAAACGGTCGATGATTCTGGATGCGCGATTGTAGCCGATTCGGAATCTTCTTTGGATAAGCGAAGTCGAAATCTGTTTGTTTTCAATCGCAAATTCGATAATCTCATCGAGCAAAGTATCTTTTTCTTCTTCACGCTGCGACACTTCGACGGTTCGAATCGTCTCTTCGATGATGTCGGTCGTCGCGCTCGGAGCATGCCCCTGTTTTAAAATAAAATCTACGACGGCGTTCACTTCGTCATCGGAAACGAAAGAGCCCTGTATTCGTTGCGGTTTTGGCGTACTCGGATGCGAAAACAACATGTCCCCTTTTCCAATCAGCTTTTCAGCACCTGCTTGGTCCAAAATAGTGCGCGAGTCCACCTGAGAGGACACGGCAAATGCGATTCGCGTCGGAATATTCGCCTTGATGAGTCCGGTAATAACATCCACCGACGGTCTTTGGGTCGCAATCACGAGATGCATTCCGCAAGCTCGCGCCTTCTGCGCCAACCGAATGATGGCATCCTCAACTTCGTTCGGGCTGACCATCATCAGGTCGGCAAGCTCATCGACGATGATGACGATGCGCGGAAGTTTTTCGACTCCCTTGATGGCATTATAGCCGTCGAGGTCGCGCACTCGATTTTCCGCAAGCAGCTTGTAGCGATTATTCATTTCGTTGACCGCCCAGCTCAGCGCATAAGGTGCCTTTTTCATATCGGTCACGACCGGTACGAGCAAATGCGGAATATTGTTATACACCGAAAGCTCAACCATCTTCGGGTCAATCATAATCATTTTGACATCTTCAGGCTTTGATTTGTATAAGATACTGCATATCAGCGTGTTGATACAAACGGATTTTCCGGAGCCGGTCGCTCCCGCAACGAGCAGATGCGGCATTTTTGCAATATCTTCGACAATGGCTTTGCCCGAAACATCGCGTCCGAGCGCCACCGGCAATTTCCCCGTCGATTTTGCAAATTTATCGGACTCGAGTACGGAGCGATAGCTGACGATGTCGGTCTGCGCATTCGGCACTTCAATTCCTATCAGCGAGGTTCCGGGTATCGGTGCTTCGATTCGTACGGGCGCAACCGCCGCCAATGCCAATGCCAAATCGTCGGAGAGATTCAAAATCTTGGATACTTTGACACCGATTTTGAGCTGCAATTCGAATCGGGTGATGGTCGGTCCTACCGAAACATTAACCACCTTCCCTTCGATGCCGAAAATCGCCAGAGTCGATTCCAATTTTTGAACATCCTTGATTTGTTGATTTTTATTTTTGTTTTCGATTTTATAATTTTTGAGCAAAGCGGTACTCGGCAAAGTATATTCTCTTTGGTTGATTCGAATATCGGTTTTTTCATGTATCGCCAGCTCTTGAATATTTTCTTTTTTCAGCTTGTCGTCCTGATGAATTTTTCTTTTGTCCACAACATCGCCATCCGAGAGCTCAATCGCTATCGGCAGCGGTTTTTGCGCGGCTCCGTTTTCTTCAGCTTGCGCCGATTCCTGATTTTCAATCTGCTCGATGATGGAAGAAAGTCCGTCGAATTTCTTGGTAATGCCCAAATCGTCGGCATCTTGTTCTTCAATCATATTTTCGCGCGCGGATGCATTCAGCGAATCGTCTTCGCGCATCACTTCTTCGATTTCGTAATTGTTAATCAGCGGCTCATTGTTGAGCGGCTCGGTAAAGTCGCTCGGCTGTCCGTATTTTTCTTCAAACTCACGCAGCTCTCTCTCTTCTTTTTCGCTGAATTTATCTTTTTCAACTTTTTCCGGCGTCATCTCTTCCTGCTGATTTTCTTCCATCGGCGGCTGACTTTGGATATCCATAAACTCGGTAAATTCAGCAACCTCGGATTTGTAGCGCTCCATAAAACTAAATTTGTCTTCGATTCGCGTTTCGTCGAGTTTTTCCAATTTTTTCTTCTGCGGAGCCGTATCCTCATCGTTCATCACATAGTCCATCGTCTTTTTGCCGATACCCTGTGCCACTTTTTTCCCTTCGTTTGCAATCACGATACTCGCATCGCCAATCTTTGTGAAAGACAGACGGAAATAATAAATTGCCACGAACAAAAAGATGGTGACGGAACAGAGAATCATTCCCCATTTTCCGATGAGTCCGACGAGCATATAAGTGAGCATATACGGCCAAATTCCGATATTTTTACCGACGACCGATTGCAAAAATACTTTTTTGAGGCTTACAAAATCAAATTTATCCATCAACACTTTACTGTTGATTGCACCGTAAAAAATGGTAATTCCTAAAAAAATAAGTATGAGCATAATCGGACTGATATTGTCAAAGCCGAATTTTGAGCTGTAAACCAATCGCGCGATTCCGATAACAATCATCGCCAGCGCCATCAATACCGCCATCTTCGCAAACTGCCCGAGCAAAATCGCTTTGATGGTCGTTCCCATCGCGCCGAGCGCATTGGTTGTTATGGAAAGTAAAAACACCATTCCGAGCACCAAAAGTAAAAGTGCAATCAGATTTTGATTTCTCGATTCCAACTTCGCTTTCTCGGCTGCGGTTTTTTTAGCACCGCTCGTTTTGGGTTTTGTCTTTTTCGCAGTTTTTGTTTTTCCTTTATTTGACTGTGCCATTTTCGTTCCCTCTTCGTATATTCTCTAACTTGATTATTATATCACATTCCTTTTGAAAAATGTAGGGTTTTAGGTTTTTTCCGTCCTATATGTAAAGTGAATAAGTTATTTCAATCTGAAGAAGATACATATGGAAGGCAGTCTTACACTAACTTCCGTTTTTCTAAAACGGAAGTTAGGCTAAAATTCAAAAAGAACACAAAAAAGTCTTGAGAAAACCCAAGACTTTTTTAATACATTTTTCTTTGTCAGAAACGAAATCAATTATTCGTCCAGAATTGATTGTAGATATTTTGGACATCATCGCGTCGCTCTTGAATTGCCTGATTCCAAGTCATACCATTTTCTTGAGTGTATGCCGCCATTGCCTGAATAAGCAAGTCAATATTCGCTGTATTGATTTTTTTATTATCCTTCGAAATAACTTCATCCAATTGATATAATGATCCGCGACCCCAATCCAAAACATTAACTTTGTCTTTCGATGTTGCATGAGAAATAATCATATTATTTCCCTGTTTACTGAAGATGAGATGAAGAGCTTCATCTGCGAAAATCGCTTTATCAATGTCATTACCGCCGTTTGAATAATTGTTGATGATGTCGTTACCATGATTCTCACCAAAAATATAAGTGTCGTTCCCATTTTGACCTTGTAAGAAATCATCACCATCTCCACCGTCCAGCCAGTCGTTTCCATGTTCTCCATACAATTTGTCCTCTCCGGCTCCGCCGTAAAGATGATCATCTCCATCCCCCGAATAAATTGTATCATTATCTTTTTCTCCATATATGATATTATCTGTTTCCGTTCCATACAAATAACCTTGTTCTTGAGTTGCCATGATATAAGTTAATTTACTCTCAATCTTTTTCTTATCCCAAAGCACACCATTGGAAAATTCAATCTGATCTATTCCCTTGTTTTTATCCGCTGTAGGAGAATCTATATCCGTTCATGAATTCTTTTTAATGCATTCCCGACATCCAACAATACTGCATTTAATGTTTTGCTTGTATAATTACCCATTGTTGCCTCCAATTTCTAAAATTTATTTACCTGTGAACAGTTCTTAATGATTTTTTTCATATTCCTGCATATAGTATCCTCCCAGATTCCAATGTTCCCCCTTTTCTCCGAAAATATCCAGATAATGAAACCCCGGAGTCTCCGCCCGCGTAATGTATTGTAAGGAAAATACATCGCCCAATCCCGGCTTGTCCGGCATTCGTTCATATTCCGTAATCGGATATCGCTTGAATAAATCGACTATGACTTTTCTATCGTAGTCATTGACATAATATTTATAAATATGTGGCTCTGTCGAACCATCTCCAAGTGAACCCTCTCGATAGGTTGTACTTTTTGAAAACCCGAAATGGATTTGTTGATGAAGCGGTTTCAAAATACTCTCCGTTATTTTTTTCAAAAACTCTTCATCCTGTTTCTCTAACTCTTCTCTTTTTAAATTATTTTTTCTGTTTGCTTTATCATCCAGATAAATCAAAGTAACATCGACATATCCCGCATATCCCTCTTTGAGAAAAAATTCTTCATCAAATCCGTCGCCGAAATCATAGGGCTTTCTCGCTAAGCTATATTCTGTTGCAGTCTGAGATTCCGCAGTTACCAAAAATACCACACGATCTTCCAACCCCGCTTCCTTTATAATCTTCTCTAATCGCTTGTTTATCAGATATTGTACCATCGCCGTTTGAAAATGGTCGCTTATTATTATTTCCTTGTCCCCTTCATTTGATATCCAAATTGCATCAAAATGTATTTCCGGATATTTCTTCGCTCGAAACCATCCCTCATGGTCTTTATAAAACTCTAAGTTATATTTTTCTCCTAAAGCTTTACTATATGCCTTGCCTCTTTCGCTGTCAATCAATCCCCGTCGGATAAATATTTTATGATTTTCAAAGTCATCCGCAAAATGCGTTTTGAACATCGCTTGTTCCGTAGTCGTTTTTTCTTCATCCAGTAAATCCATTATATCGAGATTTTTTTCTATCTCTTCTATGGAATATTTATTCAGTACGGATGGATAATATTCTTTCATGACAAAGTCGAAGTATCCTACTCCTTGTTCAATGTATTTTTTATTAAAATACTCTTCAACGAGTTCGGATTGCATTTTATCCGAAGCTAGTTCATAATCCCAATTTTTTCTAAAATCCTCAAACATAAACAAGCGAATTTTCATCTTCATAATGCTGTTTGGATTGGTCACGATTTCTTCAGCCGTTTTCTTGCCTTCGGCATAAGCTTTGGCGTCAGCTTTTACATATTCAATCTCCGTTTGGAGTGCATACGACATATCCGCAAGCAACGGAATGTTTTTTTTCATATATTCGTCCCATTCTTTTCGTAGTGCCTGTTTATATTTCTCACTGAGTTCTTTGTTCACTTTGGATAAATCTTCATAATATAGTCCGTTTTGATAATGTTTTTTGTATTTTTCCGCCTGTGTGGTGACGACCTTTTGGACATTGAGCTCATCCAACGCTCTGCTGCTGTCTTCCAAGCTCTTGCCGTCAATCGTCGGTGTGGATGAATAATTCCCTCCGCTACATCCCGTCAGTAGCAATATCATTACCAATAGCAAAACAACGAATTGTTGAAGTCTGTTTTTGTTTTTGCTTAAAACATTTTCAGTCTGGATTTGGATTTTGTTTTGGATTTTGTTTTTCATAATCTCACACTCTCTTCATTTTTATTATTGATAACAATTTCTTCGCAGAGGAGCTT
>JBGZSM010000077.1:0-19853 GCA_041853585.1 Filifactoraceae bacterium | reverse complement strand
CATTTTTAGTTGCAAAACACGACGATTTAGTGTAAGCTTATTCTTGATATAGTTTTTCATACAAATATATTATATCAAAAAAAATGGCTTGCTCTTATGAGTTTGCCATTTTTTTTAGGGGCTATTTTGCAACAGCCCCTAATTGATTTTAAAATCTTTATCTTCAAATCCGACGGACGAGACAACAACATTCTCAAATTTTGAGATTGCATTTGACTTTGAAAAAATCAAAACCCTTTTTCTTGAATCGTTTTATCGAATTTGTTGCAACTAGCTTATTTGAAATTGAATACCCAATCCTTCCGATACCGCTTTAACGGATACATAGTACTTGCCATCCAAGTAAATCGGCTTGGTCTGTGTTACAAATATCGTAATATTCTCAAGCTCGTCAGTCGCGGTAGCGTGAAATCCCGTATTAAAATCAAGCGGAAAACCAACCAGTCTGTCATTATCATAATTTCCGATTACAAATCCCTCATACTGCGTCCGATCGACACTCGAACGAAAATAGTAAAACAGCCCGAGATTCTCAAAATCAGATGCACCTATCATGATATCGCCATTTACCTCAATAGTATCCAATTGTTCCGTTTTCCCATTATAACTTACATTCTTCTTTACCTTTTGGATTTTGCTCGTATCAACCATTACAGGTGAAGGAACATTCCCGTGCTCCATTCTAAATTTCTGCATTTCCGACACAACAGGTTTCTTCGGTTGAACCGGTTGGTTTCCCTGTTGCGAGTCCGTAACAAGAGGTGCCGGATTTTTCGACTCCAGCAAAGAGACGATTGTTCCACCCGAGTCTGAAGTATTCGTTTGTTTATTCGATTGGGAAGAACTTGGTCCGGCTGACAAAGTCCCGCCGAGATTCTCCACTGTATAGCGAAGCGGTACATAGGTGCGTCCGTTTCTCGATGTAGCAATCACCGGTGCTTCCTTGAACACCATATTTTCAACTTTCCAATCCGTTAGAGCTCCTGCAATCTTCGCTTTGGTATCTACTCCAAATCCGATAAAATATGGCGGTTTTCCAAATCCCACAACATTTATCCTTTTTCCATTTTTTTGATCGGCTGCACAACCAAAATTGCTCCCAAGGGGTCAACCAAGTCGCGAGCCAATGCCATCGTCGTTCCTCTTTGCGTAAAAACTTCAATCTCCGCTAATTCTCCATTGATATAAAATTGTTTTTTTGTAAGCGCCGAAGCTTTTGAAGACACCTTTCTCCTACTTTTTTTCTTTGCCAACTGCGTATAGCGAATTGCATTTTCCTGCTTTAAATTCCCCGATTGTGCATCCGCATAAGAAAAAGAGGATAAAAACAAAATCCCCGCCAAACAAAGTGAAAATATTTTTCTTCTCATAGAACCTCCTATGTATTTTTTCTTTAACATTCTTTTACCCAATTCCATCGAAAAATATCTCTTGGAAAGAATTTAATTATCCATCGCTTTATTCCGTAACGGTCGGCACAATGAGTTTTTAAAATTTTTAATCGGTTTCAATTTACTCCCTTCAGCATCCAATATGTTGAAACAATTCGTATCGGATTGAAACTTCAAGTACAGTTTTCAATTAACTATGCGTATTCATACACGAATTTCACCCGTAAATTTCAGATTCGCTTAAAAAATCCCTTCCTATTATATACTGTCTTTTTAGCCCCTTTTATATAGCTTTTTAATCTCTTTGTTTCCACAACTTTTTTCGTTTTCAAATTGACTTCGTATTACTCATATCCGTCCGAAATCCATGTAATTGGAAGTAGCTTCGTTAAAGTACAAAATCACTCAAATGACGCATAATCGGAGTTCCATAAACAAATTCCGGCTGTTTAATCGTAAAAATTGTATAAAGAAACGGTAAACGAAGAAAACAATATTGAATTTCCGTTGTAAGCCAAACGATTTGCAAATTATGGAACCTGTCTTGAATCATTCGGAGAAATAATCCGAGAATTGCCGATGTAAAGTTCGCAAATCTTTTTCCCAATGTTCATCCATCCTTCACAAAGAAGCTCTATAATTAAGTTGTGTCAAAGCTTATCCCTAAGCATGGTTTTTGAAACCGCAAGCGATGACAAAAATTTTTATGAAAAAGGAGTACAATATGAACAAAAAATCTATGGCTGCATTATTCGCTGCAGGCTTGCTATCCACTTCCGCTTTCGCTTTTGCAGCGGACAATAAGCCGAGCATTTCAAGCCAATCTGTTACAACGACCCAAAGACAAAAGAGAGAATTGACGGAAGCAGAGAAAAAAGAGGCGGAGGCTCGGCGTGAAGCGATGTCTCAGGTAAAGAGCAAATGGAACGCGTTGTCCGCCAGCCAAAAACAGGAAATCTATGCGCTGGAAGAAAAAATAATCGCGCTGGAAAAAGAGCAAATCGACAAGTTGCTTTCTCTCGGCGTAATCGATAAAACGAGCGCGGATGCTCAAAAGAAAAAATTGGATGATCGATTCAGCCAACAAAAGCAATCCGGCGAACTCCCGATGGGCAAATTTCATAAAGGCGGCAAAGGCGCAAGACCCGGCGATGCCCCTAGAAATGCAGGCAGCAAATAGCGACGACGAATCGAGCGATAGCAGAGCGAAATGTTTTATTCTCCGATGAAGCGATTGAAAAAGCTCGCTCCAAAGTTGCCGAAAACCATTACCCGATTGTAAACCGAAATAAAAATCTACTCAGCAAAGCAGTCTTTTCAGACTGCTTTCGCTGAGTAGATGCACCCGTCGATTTTTTGAAAAACTCATCGCCAAATCCCAATTATCATTCTTCTTACAGTATTCCATCGAAGCAGTCCGATAACATCGTCACAGGAAAATCACCACTTGTCCAAAACATCGCTATTTAACAATGTCATTGAAACGAGTTTTATAATCTTGGATACTTCTTTTTTTATTTCAAGCATTATGACAACATGATTTTTTCCAATTGAAGCGGCTCTACATATTCGCCTTTTCGATAAGCTCTCATATTTCCGCCGGAGATTTCATCAATCAGCGCAATCTGTCTGTTTTCACCGATACGCCCGAATTCGAATTTGATATCGTAAAGCTCCAATTCTTTTTTCGCCAATTCTTCCTTGACGATAAGCGCAATTTTTCTTGTCATCTCCGTCAAGGTTTTATATTCTTCCTTGCTCATGATTCCGAGCATCTCAAGCGCCTCGTCGGTAATGAGCGGGTCATTTCGGTCATCATCCTTTAAGGTAACTTCAACATAGGCATCCAGAGACTGTCCTTCTTGCGCATATTTGCCGTAGCGACGAAGAAAACTGCCTACCGCTTTGAATCGGCAAATCACTTCGACCCCTTCCCCGAAAACAGTCGCGGGTAAAACGGTCATTGTACGATTCTCGATATCGGCATCCACATAATGGGTCAGGATTCCGGCAGCATTTATTTTTTCAAAAAAGAATTTGGTCAGTTTAAGTCCTGCTTCGCCGGCGCCTTCCATGGTCAAACCGACAGTATTTGCACCCGGATCGAAAACGCCATCCACTCCGGTCACATCATCTTTGAATTTCAATAGAAAATTGCCGTTCTCCAAATCGAATACATCTTTTGTCTTTCCCTGATATACCTTTTTCATTTGCTACCTCTCATTTTATAACAAAATTTTTATTCCAAAACAATAATAGCGAAAAAAAGAAAAATGTTCAAGGTTTTTTTGGATAAATTTCTTAATTCATTGTAATTTTTTTAAAAAAAACACTCATTCCCGAACTTATTTCACTTTTGTAAATTCTTATATTCGGATTCCGTTTTTATCTGTAAAAAACTCTTGTTCAACCGACTCTGTTTTTCGTCTGCATAAAAATAGCGTAGCAGTCATACAACCGCTACGCAAAAGTTTAACTTTTCCTCGTCACATCCTATTCGATGTTTAAGAGTCAGTCTTGATATTTAATATCGGACCTGTTCTTCTTTTTTGCGTTTCTTATCCATATAAAGCGCATTGTCCGCCCGATTCATCAAATCTTCAAAGCGACGATCCAAGATGGAATCAAAATAAGCAACACCGCAAGATGCCGAGACCGTAAATCCTTTTTTCTGACTCTGCATATTCATTTGCTGCTCGGCCAATCGAATTCGTTTTTCAACAACCGCTCTATCGACATCTTTGAGTACACATAAAAATTCATCCCCGCTCATTCGATAACATTCCCCAATATCGGAAAAATTATCAAGCAATGTAGAAGCGACCGTTTGAAGCAATTCATCTCCTTTGGAATGACCTAAAGTGTCATTGATCAACTTCAAATTATCCGCATCAAAAGCGACGACCGCCAGCGACATGAACTCCGCTTGGTACTGCACCAAATCCTCCATAAAGGATGTTCGGTTTTTCAAATGAGTCAAATTGTCGCGCCCCGCCAGCTCCTTGTAATATTCCATCGACTGACCCTTTTCATACAGTTCCGAATAGAAGCGGAGCTCCTTGAGTATCAGAATAAAAAAGAATAAGGCGACCCCGACTGCTTCGAACAATGCCGAATGTCGCAGATTCATATTCTCCTGCATCCTTGAAAACAGTAAAAAGACCAACAGCACAAAAAAACCGAAAATCAAATTGTTGCTGCTCGGTTTTCCTTCTTTACTTTCAATCATCAAAAGAAACAGATTGATGATTACAAATATGATAATCAGCACTTTTTCAGATATCAGCAAATCGAATAAAACGCCTATGCCGAAAATATATCCGGCTATTTTAATTCCAATGAGCAATATAACAATTCCCATCTGAGTATACATAAAGGCTCGGTAATTCACCACTTTGGATTTCAGCATATAAAAGCCGAAGCTCAATCCCGCCAGCAATTTGGACATGCCGTATATCTGGTCGAGTAGCGCCGCATCATAAAAGATATATCGCAATACGCCATTGCATGCCATCTCTGCCAAACCCATGAAGATGCTACTGAGGCCGAGATACTTCAAATGTTCATGATTGCCTATATTTCGATATGGGATAAAGCCGAAAAACGCAACGATGAAACCCATTGTCGCGATGACTGCGCCAATCGCCAGCGAAAAAGCCTCTCTGGTAAAGATATAGCTGAACATGTCCTGACGCGAAGCCAAATAAATATCTTTTATCTTTATGGTTTTTGAGAATTGAGGAAGATTCTGTTGTTTATGCAAGTATTCACCAATCGCTCTTTCAACCGGGGCAACGGATTGCAGAAGAGCCTTACCGTCTTCATCATCTAAGATAACATTTTGCAAATTCGATATGTCGATACGAATCACATCGCCGACGGATACTTTGTCACGCAAGTCGATATAGTTCCAAACTTCGCCACCTATCGTCGCGAGCTTACTTCCTCTATCACGATCCAGCGAATAGATGAGTCGACCGTTGACATATACTTTTACCAGCTGATCCTTGGTAGCAAAAGCCATTCCTCCATAGTATGAAATCGCATTGTCCACACGGCGACGAATTGTAGCCTTGTAGCGATGAGGAGTTACCGTAATCGGTAAATCAATTTCTTGCGTCATATGCTCCACATCAAGCTGCCATTTTTTAGAGTATGACACAACCCCGCGAGATAAGGTCGCCGTCACATGGTCGCTCATCATCGATTCCCCTATGCCTGCTACACTTAAAATGACGGCTACTATGCCCAGTATGATATTCAAATATTTTATTCTTTCAAATCGTCTCATACTCTATCCAATCTTCATTGTAATTTTTCTAAGATACATATTCTCATCCGCTCTGTCAAGCAAATCTTTGATTTTCAAATCCCGATATGAATCATAAACGGCAACGCCCGTTGCTATTTCGAGCGGACATTCATTCTTTGAATTATATTTATGAATCTTGCTGTCCATCTCCCAAATCAGCTGATTGAGTTCATCTTCGGATTTCCCGCTGCATAATATCGCAAATTCATCGCCGCCCAATCGAAACTTGCGATATCCCTCACCAAAAATTTCTCGAATAATATCCGCCAGCGCAATGAGCAATCTGTCGCCCGCCGCATGTCCGAAATTGTCATTGATTTGTTTCAAATTATTGACATCAATGGCGATGATTCCTATTTTTTGAATATCCGTCAACGTTTCAATCTGCTGCAAAAACGCCGATTGGTTTTCCAAATTCGTCATGATATCCATTCCGGCAATCGCTTTATAATGCTCCACCCAAATGCTCAGTCGTTGCGCTAATCTGATTTCGCGTATCGCCTCCAGAGTCAGCAGCAAAAGAGAAATCGCCATCCCGAGCTCAATCAACGAAGCACTCAATCGGTCCGGCTCAATCTTATACAAGAAAGTATCCAGAGAAATCATAAAGAACAGCACAAAAGACGGCAAAATCATCTTGCCGACCGATGAATTCTTCGTAGAATTAAAATCCAAAATCAACAAGAGAATCAGAATTGCGCCCCCGAACAGTTTGACCAGCATCTCGGCATCCGCATACTGATAGACATCGAATCCGATGATTAAATATAAAGCCATACGCAAAATCGTATATATGGACAATATCGAAAGCATTACCATCATCGAATTCTTATATTTAAAATCCGGAATCAGATACATCGTCCATAAAATAGGCACACACATCAAACAGCCTGCCGTAAACGAAATCATTTTGATAATTTCTTCATCTTTAATCACAAATTGCATCCAAATATTTTTTGAAAAAAACCATGCGAAAGAAAGCAAAGCAAAAACGCCAATCCACAGAATCCTGTCCGGAATTTGAGACTTTCGCTTGTTGACGAAATAATAGGCGATGGCAATCAGCGAAAATATAAATACACCAAAGCTATAAACCATCGCAAATTGATTCTTGCCCAGCAAAAATCCCGCAAAATCATAGTCATCCGCCGAATACATTCTAGGTAATCTTCCATGCCCCAACGGATAATTCGGTGTCAAAACCAATTTGATTTTATCGCCCTCTTTGGCATATTCCGGAATATGAACAATATTCCATTTATGTCCATAATAATTTTTTGTATTAAATACATGACTCTCATTTCCGAAGCGATAAATTTCATAGCTATCGAAAAAAGCCGCCACACCCATATCCTTCGTATAAAAAATCAGACTTCCTTTATTTATCATACAGGATGTCAATTTTCTTTCCAGTACAATTACTTCCATATCGCCATATTTATAAGGAATAGTCGTTGTAATTTTACGAAAGCGATCCCCATCCAACGACAGTCGCCAGTTGGCGGACACATCCGAAATATTGTGACTGAAACGCGAACTGTCAGCCACTTCCCGATATGCAAAAATCGCCATAGCCACACTGATCAGCAATAAGAAAACATCCAGTCTGATATATTTTAAAATCCGTTCCGATTTTTTTCCCATTTCAAACTCCTACCGCAAATAATTTTTTGAATTCTTCGAGCTGTTTTTGTCATCGTACATTTCCTTGTCTGCACGAATCATCGTATCTTGCAGATTTCTGTCCGTATCCTCGGAAAAAGTCGCCAACCCCGCAGATATTCGAAGAAGATAAGGCTTGCTGTGATCCAGCGCACGAATCGCCTGCTTGAATCGGAACAAATGATTGTTGATAACAAAAATATCCGCATCCGAAATACACAAAAATTCATCACCGCTGATTCGATAACAATCGCCCAAGCCGCCGAACACATCATATATCAGCTGACTGGCTGTAATAATCATGTCATCACCCAAATTGTGGCCGAAATTGTCATTGACCATTTTCAAATTATCCACATCAAAACTTATAATCGAAAGCCCTTCTTTGTTCAGATTATATTTTTGCAAATCCTCCACCAGCGAAATCCGATTTTTAAGACTCGTCATCCGATCCGTTCTCGCCAAATATTTATAGTAATTCGTCAGCTCCGCCCATTCGTATAGCTTCAGCGTGGTCTGAATTTCAGAAACCGCGTTGATTAAGAAGAAAATCACCACCCCGAGCAGAGAAAACACCGGACCGCTCACGCCGGTTCCGTAATTGAGCAGAAAATCCAGCATGACCAAGCCGAGAAGCTGAGAAAACGAAATTAAAATCACTTTCAATTCTCCGCGTCCTTTGCTGAAGGCGTGCGCGAGCAAGAATAAAGAATACATCAGAGTCCCGACAATCAGCGTGATAAATACCGCATACTCCCAAGATTCAATCAATCGATGGTGCAATAAATGAACCGCCGAAAACAATATAACCCAAATGATGGATGTCCCCATCAGATAGACCAAACTTCTTCTCTTTGTCAACGATTCGAATTGGACGATATATCCCGTCACCGCAGTGACGGAAAGCAATAGCGAATTATAGCCGATGATTCGCAAAGTATAGGCGCTCAAATAATCAAATGACACCACATTGCTGATGCTGATTACCGATGCCGCCGCAAACAAAGAGCCGAAACCCAACATAACAATCGATGGATGTAAACCGATGGTTCGACGATAGAGCAGACGGAACAATAAAACTGACAGTCCCATCATCGCCAATAAAAGAATCACGATATATTTATAATAATCCAGTCCCAAAGCAATGGAAAAAATTTCCTGTTGTTTTCCCATATAGATGTCGCTGACTTTCACATTGCCGAATTGTGCAAAAGAAGTAAACTCCAATTTAATTTCATCCACTTCCGGCTGACAGTCGCGCAGTTCAATATAATGCCATAAATCGCCGACATCCATTCTGCGCCCTTCATTGTCATAGTCGAAATTTGAATAGACAAGCTCATTGTTCACATAGGCTTGAACATAAGAATTGTCGGCAAAAAAACCGATTCCGCCTTTTTTAACCATCTCCTCGCTGACCGGACGCATGATGATTGCCACTCCGTCCGTCGTCGTAATCTGACCGGGAACATCGACATAGCTGTATCCCCATGTGGAGCTTTGACGCCAATGATTATTAACGGTTGACACATCATTGTTCAAATAATAGGTTTTATCCGCGAAATCTTTTGTCAACGCGACAAAAACCAGCACCATGACGAGCATCAGCACAAACAAGATCCAATTTATTCTATTTATATGTCGCCGAATCCATCCCCACATAATATCCTCTTACAATTTATTGGTAATCTTTTTAAAATACATATTCTGATCCGCACGATTGACAAGCGAATCGATATTTGCATCACGATTAGGCTCGTAAATAGCATAACCGGTTGCGACGCTCACTTTGTAAGCTCTTTTTACATTCAAATGACGAATCTTACTTTCAAAATTCCACAAATCATCCTCGATTTGCTTGCTGTGTTTGTTGAAAGCAAAGATGGCAAATTCATCGCCGCCGATACGGAACAGTTCATAGCCTGCCGTTCCGAAAGCTTCGACAATCATCTTGGAGACATCGACAATCATTCTGTCTCCCTCTTGATGCCCGTAAGTGTCATTTATTTTTTTGAGATTGTTCACATCCATAATGATGACGCACAGATTGCTTAAATCCTTCATCGATTCGATACGCCTTGAATAGCAATTACGATTTTTGAGTCCCGTCAAAATATCCGTTTCAAACAAAATCTGGTATTTTTGTGCATCAATCGATTCCTTGTAGATGGAAGCCAAATTCCCCGCGGCATTGTTCGCCACATACATAATTCCGAGAATCAACAAAAAACTGAATAGATTGACGGAATAGAAATAATAACCCGATTTGACAATGACCAAGTCAATCATCATCGCTACATACATGCCGAGAAGCGGCAACATCAATCGAAAAGTTTCCGTATTGTTGGTTCTCTGGTAATCATCAACCAATGCCCAAATCATGGCAATCCCCATCATTATCATCACAAAAAGGTCAATCGGATAAATGATGAACCAATTACCGTAACCCAGCAACTCAAGAGCGACTCGACATGCAATGAAAATCATTTTAAAGGAAAGAAGAATGCGAAATAATTTTACATGGTTGGTCTGAACCATTTGACTGCAAAGCAAAAGTAACGGCAAAATCATCAGCAAGCCGGTATAAGTTGTGAGAACCGACACTAGAACGCCATCGTTAAATACCCATCCCGTCCAAGTGATTCGCATGGAAAAACTGACCGCTGCAAAAAAAGCGAACAGTCCGATATTCAGCAGCTCGTAGCTTTTTCTTCGCCAACTTTTTCGAATAATCCACAGACTGATGATGCCCATCGAAAGCACGAGTAACAATGCACAGGTTATCATCGAAAAAATACTGTCGCGCAATACTAAATCAAAAAAATCGACCACTTCCGCCGAATACATCATCGGTAAATTCCCAAATTCATTGGCGCGCGCATAACGAAACACGATGCTTAATGTGTCGCCCTGTGCAATATCATTCGGCAAATCCACCACATTCCATTTCCAACCGCTATACCAAATTTTGGAATCATTATTGCTGTAGCTGTAAACTTTCCGCTGATTGAGAAAAACTTCCACATCAACACCCACGCTGTTGAAAATCAGCGTTCTCGTCTGCAGCAAAGGGGCGTCGACATATCGCCAAATCCGAAGAGAATCCTCAATCGGTATATCTAATTTTCTATCGACCTTTGTCGGAAAAACTTGGTTTTGAGATTGATACAGCCAATCATCCGACAAAGCAAACACCTTACTTTTTAAATCATTGCTCTTAACAGCTTTCGAAGCGAGTATAGTCACAATCAAAAGCGAGAATATGACAAACAAAGCAATAAAACTGCGTAAAATTCTCTGAGTTTGTTTCTCTAATCTTTCATTCATAATTTCAAATTTCAAATGAATCGAAATCTCTTCGCTTCATTTGAAAATCATATCCTTTCAAAAACAGACATTAACCTAAACCTCATAATAAATTCCCGAGTTTTAGGATATGTATATTATAACAGTTTCACAACAAAAATGTAATGCCTTTCAACAAAAAAGACGCTCTAAAGCGTATTAAAGTGAAATTTTTTTGTGTAAGATATTCATTTTCCTATAATATATCGTAAATATCGCCTTCATTCTTAATACCAATTTGAATTTTAACTCAGATTTCCAACGCATGAAATTATACTACGATCTTATTTTGTAAAAATTTGTGCGATTTTTGATGCATCAGATTATTTTTTTGATTTTCGGGTACATATTATAATGGAGATAAAATTAAGGAGGTTATGTATGATTGATAAGAAAGTAGCCGCTCTGTTGAATGAGCAAATTAATAAGGAATTTTTTTCCGCATATCTGTATTTGGATTTCTCAATTTATTACGATAAAGAAGGACTTTCCGGTTTTGCTAACTGGTTTCGAATTCAAGCACAGGAAGAGAGAGATCATGCGATTATCTTTCTAAACTATATGCAGGAAAACGGATTGGATGTGACATTGGAGGCTATCGAAAAGCCGACTGTAAAAATCAAGGCACATATCGACCCGCTCAAAGAAGCTTTGGCGCATGAGCAATATGTGACCGCATCCATCAACGATATCTATACGGCAGCAAACAAAGCAAAAGATTACCGAACCATGCAGTTTTTGGATTGGTTCATCAAAGAGCAGCGTGAAGAAGAAGCGACCGCTGATACCAATATCCGCAAAATGGAGCTCTTCGGTGTGGACGGCAAAGGACTCTACATGTTGGATTCGGAGTTGGGCGCAAGATCTTATAACCCTCCGGCAATTTTGAATGAATAAGCAAAAAATCATTTCATAGATTAACACCTTTCAAAAAATCATCCTACGCTCATAGGGGATGATTTTTTCACGACTCTTTAAGGAATAATATGCAGATTACAATTACAACGCAAGCGAAACAATATTTGGATAAAAAAAATATCCGAAGCATCTCGGTGCTTTTCCCTGGATGCGGAAAATGTAACAGTCCCGCTCGACGGGCATCAATCGGAACGATTACGCCGAGCGATTTGTCACGATACGAATCCTATCTCGTGGACGACATCGAAGTTCATGTGCGGGATGATGTTCGAAAGCATAAGGATTCGCTCACCATTTCGTTGACGAAATTCTTATGGCAGGTCGAGCTGGTCGCGGACTAGAAAATTAAAACATTCTTGAATAGAGAATCGAAGTTTTATCCTTAATCTTTGAGCCTTCTTTCGCCAAAATCATCGCCGGAGCTTTCATCGTTCTACTTGAAAGCATCGGCACAAAAAACTGATGCTAAACGATCGACCCCGAAATTGGACTAAAAATCCAACTTCGGGGTCATTACTTCAGCTTAATTTTTTTACAAATCTTTTCGATATTGCTTCATAATCGCTTCAAACAATTCCGCAGTCGTTGGCGGCGTATAGGTGATGGCATTTGCCCCCGCCTCAATCGTTTCAATAATCGATTCATCCGTCGGCCCGCCGGTTGCTATAATCGGGAAAGTGGAATGAAGCTGACGGATCTTGCGTACGATTTTCGCCGTATCCGCTCCGCCGGAAACATTAAATATACCAACTCCTGCTCGAATACGCGCTTCAAAATCTTCTTTTTCCGAGACCACCGTTATCACAATCGGAATATCGATTCTATCGCGCATCTGACTGATCAATTCATTCGGCGCCGGCGCATTCATCACCACTCCGTATGCCCCGGAGAGTTCCGCATGAAAAGCGATGTCCAATGAGCGTTGCCCCGAAGTCAGGCCGCCACCCACTCCGCAAAAAACCGGCATCGGCGAGTTTTCGATAATCGCCTTAGAAATCGCCAAGGTCGGTGTAAAAGGATAGACCGCAATGACCGCATCGGCATTCGTATTGTTGATAATCGCCAAATCCGTCGAGAATACAATCGCCTTCATCCGCTTGCCGAAAATTTTAATTCCGGACGCGCGGTGAATCACGCTCGGCACTTCCACCGTTCGCTTACGAAGTTTGGATTCGATGACGGGTACATTCTTCCCTCCCCTCGTTTCCACCGTATGACTCACATTATCAAAAAACTTTTCCATCTGTTCTCCTATCTCAAACGGACGATAAATGACCAATCGTCCTCATAAATCTCTCCTAATTCATAGTGTAGCGGCTTGGAAAAAATTCCGCCGTCAAACACGACGGTATGATATTCTCCGTTTTCACCGCTTGCGTCCAAACCCAGCTCCTCTATCTGCTGAACCAACTCTTTGGTAAGTACCTTGCCGAGCCATTCCTTGCCCAATTTTTTCTTGTCCACTTTCTTGATTACCGTCTGATAGCCCTTGTCCAAAAATTCCTCGACCAAGGCTTTTCGATTCCCGTTCCACAGCGGGAATACCGCTTCAACCTCCGCCGCCTCGGCGATGCTTTCGCACCATTGACGATGCGGCTCCAAATCGATGTCGCCGAAGATGATTCCCTGTGCACCGGTCTGTTGCGCAATTTTTTTGAGCTCCGCTTTGAAGTCCTGTGTGTAATCAGAGCCCCCACGCGTTTTGATTTTAAAAATCGGAATGCCGATTGCCTCCGCCATCTTGTCCATAAAATCGCCGTCAATTTCATGAAACCAGCTTTCCTTATCCTTAAAGGTCGTAATCAGACCGACAATTTCATGCTCTCGAATCGCTCTGTCAATCGACAAAACGGAATCTTTGCCTCCTGAAAAAGATGCCAGTAATTTCATATTCTCTCCTTTTCAAAACAAGGCGCAACCTTATGATTACGCCCCTCTATCCGATCAACTCTTTGATTTTAGCCATCAGCTTTTCATCGTCAATGATGATATGCTTGGTTTTTCCATTCTCCGTAATGCTGATTTTTATTTGGTCGCTCGGCAGAATTCGCTCCGAAAAAATTTCGTCGATATCCTTCATTGTAAGCGATGACTTGAGCTCCTGCGCAATCTTGCTCGGATATTTGGACAGCGCCGACATATAATGTTGAACAATATGCTCCTGCACTCTGCTTTTGAGCCCGGCGATTTTAGAAGCCAGCTCCAATGATATTTTCCCCTGATAAAATAATTCCAGCAATGCATCATCAAGTTTTTCCAATCGCTTGTAACGATCGATGTGGCGACCGCTCAATTTGAAATCCTTCGCGACGATTTCACGAGTTTTCAGCGATTTGTATTGTGCATCCGCGCTCTTTTTTCGTTTATCCTGAATGATTCGATATTTTTCAATGACCGAGCGCGTAATCAGCTTGGGACTGAGTTGTCGCTGGATATAGTTCGCATCGATAATAATCTCGCGCGCCTCATCATCCGAAATATCCTCCTTGACGACACACATGATTTGCTGAAAATCTGATAGCTTCAGTTCATCACTCGACTCCAAAAGAAATCGTCCGCTCTCCCCTTTACTCAGATTCTCAATATCTTTGGCAATCGCGCGGTAAGCACGCACCCGATTGTGTCCCGACAAAATGATATTTTGGTTGTCAATTCGGCGGATAACCACCGGATGAAGCAGTCCATGCTCCAAAATCGACAGTACGAGCTTTTCAAATTCATCCTCGGAAAGCTCCGGGTAAAAGTTCCATTCGCTCGGCGCATGCGTGAGTTGCTCGATGTCGATTCGGACAATCTTGTCATCTTCCAAAATCGGCTCTTTGATGCTCTCCATCGAATAGGAAGCTCTGCTTCGATTGTTGAAACTCATATTCGAGCCGATGTCCATTTTCTTAGCCTTTGACACGCTTTATCACCTCTTTTGTTAAATCCTTGTATTGAGTTGCCGCCCTCGTTTTCGGTGCAAATTCATATGCCGTCACATTGTTCCACTGCGCTTTTTCGATATTGGCGTCAATTGAAATTTTAGTTCGGAACAACAACTCCCGTCCGAAAATATTGAGCAGCAGATTTTCCGCCCGCTCATTGATAATTTTGTTGTTGTGACGATACATGGTCATCAAAATCCCCATAATTTCGAGATTCGGATTCATTCCCGTAAATTGGTTGAAGAAGTCGATGAAGGTTCGAATACCTCGAATCCCGAACATCGCCATCGGCACCGGAATAATGACCTTGTCGGTGATATTCAAAATATTCGCAGCCAAATCCCCGAGATGAGTCGATGTGTCGAAGATGATAAAGTCATACAATTTCTCGTCAATCAATTCCTGCATGATTTTTTTAAGTACCATTTCCCGTTGGAATTCGTGATGCAATTCAAATTCAATGCGACCGATGTAATCGTCGCCGGCAATCAAATCCAAATTGCGATACTTTGTTTTTACAATAAAATCTTTCGGATTTCCTTTTTGTCGAATCAGCTGATAAATCGTTTTATTGAAATCCGTCAGCGTCAATCCGAATTCGACCAATGATTCATCCACCGTAAATCCTAAAGTGTTGGTCAAATCCATCTGCGAGTCGCAATCGATTACGAGCACTTTGTAATTCCTCTCCCCGAGCGAGCGCGCAAGCATTGATGCGGTCGTGCTCTTGCCCGAGCCCCCTTTTGAATTGGCAATCGCCAACACACAAGTTTTATCCAACTTGATCGTTGCCATAATCCCTCCTAATCGTTCCCATCTATTACAGCCAAGAGCTCCGTTCGAATGCTCTTAGACAATAAACAAAATCACTCTTTCTTATTATATCAAATTATAATAGTCAATGGCAAATGAAAGCGAGCAAAGTTTGACATTTTTATAAATTTTGCATGCAAAACCTCCTAAGCTTTTCGGTTGTTCCGATGACTTAGGAGGTTTTCTCAATTTGGGCTCGGTATCCCCTATTTAACAATCTCTCGCAGATTTATTTTTCCGCTTTGGCATCCGCAATAATTTTTTCCGCCATCTGCGCCGGAACTTCTTCATAGCGAACAAATTCCATCTCAAAATATCCTCGTCCCTGCGTCATCGCTTTGAGGTCGATTGCATATTTGAAAGTTTCCGCCTGCGGTGCTTCCGCGTGAATGATTTGCTTGTTGTTCTTATACGCTTCCATGCCCAGAACGCGACCGCGTTTTTTGTTGATATCGCCCATGATATCGCCCATGTACTCTTCCGGTACATAGATATCGAGTTTCATCACCGGCTCAAGCAATACCGGTTTCGCCTCTTCCATTCCTTTTTTGAATGCAAGATTCGCCGCCAATTTGAATGCCATTTCCGACGAGTCGACATCATGATACGAGCCATCGTACAAAATCGCCTTGATATTGGTCACCGGATAGCCTGCAAGTACGCCATTTTCCATCGACTCGCGCAATCCTTTTTCAACTGCCGGCACATAGGATTTCGGAACGGAGCCGCCGAACAGCTCTTCGCCGAATTCAAACGCTTCGCTCGATGGAGAGAATCGAATTTTGACATCGCCATATTGACCGTGACCGCCCGATTGCTTCTTGTGTTTTCCCTGCACATCGGAAGTTCCTTTTATCGTCTCGCGATACGGCACTTTCAAATCTTTAAGCACCACATCGACGCCGAATTTTTCTTTGAGTTTATCTTTGAGCGCGTTGACATGAATTTCCCCTTGCACACCGAGAACGGACTGCTTGGTTTCCGCATTTCTCGCATAAGTGAAGGATGGATCTTCATCCAACAGACGCTGAATCCCTTGGGAAATTTTATCCTCGTCATTTTTGTTCACCGCTTCAACCGCCACGAGCATTTGCGGTTTCGGAAACTCAAGCGGCTCTTGATGACCGTAATCCGCCTTGCTCGAAAGCACATCACCGGTCACAACATCACCCAGCTTCGTAAAGACGACGATATCGCCCGCATTGACTTTTTCAACTTCTTTCAATTCCTTATTGACAACGGTGAACATCTTATTGATTTTTTCTTTCGTTCCTTTGTTGATGTTGAGCACATCCATATCCGGTTTGAACTCGCCCTCGCAAACTTTGGCATAGCTGACGCGTCCGAGGAAAGGGTCATAGACCGTCTTGTAAATTTGCGCAACGGAATTTGCCGAATAACGAGGCACGCCTTCATCCAACGGCGACGGCAAATAGTCCACCACCATGTCGAGCAGCGTATGGATACCGATATTTTTTGCAGTCGAGCCGCAAAGCACCGGAATGACATCGCCTGCCAACACGCCCGCTCGAAGTCCGCCGTGAATTTCGTCACGCGTAAATTCTTCGCCCGCAAAGAATTTGTCGAGCAATGCTTCATCGGTTTCTGCCACCGCTTCAAGCAACATCTCGCGAATCGGCTCCACCTGATGCTGAATATCTTCCGGCATCGGTACGGTTACACATTCCGAGCCGTTGTATTCGCGCGCGAACATATCCACGACATTGATAAACCCTTTAAAATCATCCGCCTTTCCCCAAGGCACATGAAATGGAGCAATCTTTTTGCCGTATTTTTCGCGAAGCTGCTCCAAAATCTTTTCATAATCCGCTTTTTCACTATCTATCTTATTGACGAATATAAATTTCGGCATTGCCAAATCGTCAGTTATTTCCAAAGCCTTTTCCGTTCCCACTTGAAGATCGGTTGTTCCGTCCACCATGATAATCGAACCCAGCGCCGCCTTCATCGCGGAAGTTACTTCTCCCGAAAAATCAAAATATCCCGGAGTATCCAAAAAATTGTATTTGTTATTGTTGTACTCTACGCAATAGAGTCCAACCGTATTGGTTAACTTGACCTCATCTGTCGGTTTTGAAATTCTGTTTGCCAACCCCGCTGTAAAATGGATAGCCTCGATAAGATTACTCTTACCGCTACCTGCGTGTCCCAGTATCGCCACATTTCTTATCTTGTCGCTTTCGTAAACCCTCATTGTCAATTTCCTCCTTATTTTTGAGTTTGTATTTCGCCGATATTTCTCGGTGGAGAAGTTCGCGTCGGAACTTCGTATCTAATCATATTCTAAAAATTAGATATTTTTTTAATTATACACCATCCAATTGATTTATACAATTGTTTTCCCGTACAAAAATATTTTTTTGATGCTATTGGGCAATTTAATTTTTGTATTTTGCCGATGGGTTTGCTTCTTGAATTTCGGAAACGAATTTCAAATTTTTATTTTTGATTTTAGATTTTAATGATGATTTTTGGAATGAGTTCTGAATTTTAATTTTGATTTTTCAAATCTACAACAGCTAATTGCACTTTCTTGCACATCTTTCGAAAAAATATATGTTAAAGCAAAAATTTTTTCGATTTTATATTCTTTAATTAAAAATATTCCATTTGACCTTTTTTGAGCTTTTATATTGTCGATATATCTTAAAGGCTTTTTATGTCAATTATAATGGAGGAAAAAATGAACAAAAACAAAAAAATAAGTTTAATAGGTTTGGCAATGGCATTGATGCTTTTATGCAATCTGCTTCTGCCGCCGCAATTCTCATTTGCAACCGAGACTTCTTCCCCTGCAAGACTCGATGATGCTGCAGCAGAGGTAAGCCCGGCTTCGGGTGCACAAAATCTGGGCAATGCAGGAGAAACAAATGCAACTCAACCGGGCGCTCCCTCGCCTGAAACTGTAAAGGGAGATACGCAGCCGGCGGCTACCAATGACGCAACCGGCGACGCGCAAGTAGGTACTTCTCAAGATGCCCCGCCGATTGCCGTCAATTTACAAAATGCCGGCACAAATGCAACCGGAAAAACTTGGGACTATGACGCGATTGTTGAAAACACGCTGAAAGTTTCAACCGCTGTGAATAATAAAGTAATCTATGCCGGCGAAGTAGTTGATTTCAATTTGACATTCAACCTCAAAACCAGTTCCGCTCGTGCAGATGCAGAGCGTGTGAAACCGACGGACACCATAAAACTTTTGCTCAGTGAACACTTTACTCCATCCGATATAAAAACGGAGCAGGAAAAAGACATTTTTATCGGCAGCAACAAAGTCGGTACCGCTCTTTTCTCAACTGAAAACTCAAAGCTTTATGTCACGATGCAATTTGACAAGAGCACTGACTTCGGACAGAGCGATGCGGGCGTTGCCATCACCGCTAAATTGAAATACAGTGACACATCCATCAACAATCAAGTTCAAGCGACATTGGCTAAAAAAACCTTTGATGTATATCCCGCACCGACCGTCACCTATCCGATGTCAAAGAGCGGAGATATTCTTCCAAACGGAAATATCAAATGGACAATTGTCGTAAACTCGTTGGAAAACAATCTTCCAAAATCCCTTCGAGGAGCAAAACTCGTAGATGATCTCACAAAAGTCGGTGACTATGTTCCGGATTCGTTTAAAGTCGGAGGTAAAACACCGAAGACAGGACTTAATGTGAGCGGAAGGACTCTTGAATATCGATTCGGTGAAACAACAGAAGAACAGACAATCACCTTTGAAACAAAAATCCAAGACTACTTTACTTCAGGAACAGGAGCAAAAATCATTACCAATACAGCCAAGTTGCAAAAACTTATCGGCGATAATCTGGCGGAAGCAAAAGCCGAGGTTCCCATTCCTGAAAGAGAATGGATCTCTAAGAGCGGTAAGTTTATAGACAACACCAAAGAGATTGAATGGACAATCGTAATCAATGAGGCAAAGGCCGAGCTCGGTAATATTACGCTGAAAGAAGATTTGACCTATGGACAGGAATTCATCTCCGGCTATTATACAATCGGAGATTCTCAAGATCAAAATCAAATCGACATTCCGACGGAAAAAGCGCAAAAAGCCTATCTCAACATCCGATTCACAAATGTTAACAAAAAAATCACCGTTAAACTGACCAGTTCGTATGAGTATGAGGGAAAGTTTACCAATACCGCCAGCATATTCAATACAAATTCAGGTAGCGGAAAAATGACATCTACGCAAACCGCATCCAAAACTTTAGTTAAGGACGGAGTCGGTTCTTACGGTTTTGAAAAGGTCAAAATGCCACATGAACAACCACCTGATAATCACAAAAACCAAACCGTAAAATTTGATGCCGATTTGCGTGAAGGAACGCTTCAGTGGAAATTTTTGGTAAATAATAATGTTACCAATGACCTTTTCATCTACGACTTGTTGGTATACGAGAAGAATAATTTTAACAAAAATGATTTTATTTCAAACCCAAATTG
>JBGZSM010000076.1:0-51833 GCA_041853585.1 Filifactoraceae bacterium | reverse complement strand
TCTACTTGCTTATTTCTAAATTCGGATGAGATTTCTCATCTCACTTTTCAAATTTGGGATTGGCATCTTATTTTTGAAAAATGGATAGAAAAAAACGCGCCGATATGCTACTATGAAATAAAAAAACAGGAGGCTACCATGAAATATTACGAACAGCTTAAATCAAAAGATGTTTTTCATTTTTTCGAAGTGATTTCCAATATTCCGCATTGCTCTTTTGAGGAGCAAAAAATCAGCGACTATCTGGTTGATTTTGCAAAAGAAAGAAACTTGGAATACTACCAGGATGAAAAACTGAATGTCATTATAAAGAAAAATGCGACTGCGGGCTACGAAAATGCACCGACCGTCATTTTGCAAAGCCACATGGACATGGTTTGCGAAAAAAATGCAATCACCGTTCATAATTTCCAGACCGACCCGATTAAACATGTGGTAAAGGGAGAAATGCTTTATGCCGACGGAACGACTCTCGGCGCGGATAACGGAGTTGCCGTTGCGATGTCTTTGGCATTGCTTGATTCCAAAGATGCCGTTCATCCGAAGCTCGAATGTCTTTTCACCGTTCAGGAAGAGGTTGGATTGCTCGGAGCACAGGAAATCGACGCAAGCAAACTCGACGGAAAATATTTAATCAATATCGACTCGGAAGAAGAAGGAACTTTTTTGGTAAGCTGCGCCGGCGGATGTCGCGCGGATATCAACATTCCGGTTTCGTGGACAATTTTGGACGGCGAATTTGACATTTGCAAATTGACCATCTCCGGTCTTCGCGGCGGTCACTCCGGAATGAGCATCCACGAGGAGCGAGGAAATTCCATCAAGCTGCTCGCTCGTTTGCTCTCAGAAATCAGCAAAGAAATCAATATCGAAATTCAAAATTTAGAAGGCGGCTCCAAGGACAATGCGATTCCTCGGGAAGCAACCGCCATCGTTGCCGTCGACAAAAATACTCTACCTCAATTGCAGGCAGAACTTGAAAAATGGCAGGATGTTTTCAACAACGAATTGCTCGGCAAGGACAATCCGCTCACCATTCAAGCGGAAATAATCGAAACCGAGAAGATTGCAGTCTTCAACCAAAAGACCAAGCAGGATATTTTGGCAACTCTATCGATTGCATCCAATGGAGTGTATTCGATGAGCCACAGCATTCACGGTCTTGTCGAATCTTCCAAAAACCTCGGTGTGATTTCGACCGGAACGGACACATTCCAATTGACTTTCTCGATTCGAAGCTCCGTGGAATCTCTGTTGTTCGCACAAATCACAGAATTGGAACATCTTGTTAAATGGCTCGACGGCAAAATTTCAATCCGCGGACTGTATCCGGGTTGGGAATATAATCCGGAGTCCAAGCTCAGAGAGTTATTCATCAAAACTTATAAGAGCATGCACCATGCGGAACCGAAAATCGAAGCCATCCATGCAGGCTTGGAGTGTGGAATCCTCAAGAAAAAACTTGGTGATGTCGATATTATTTCGCTCGGACCGGATATCTTTGACCCGCATTCACCGGATGAGCATGTGCGAATCGACAGCGTGGATCGCGTATATCAATTCATTGTGGAAGTTTTGAAAAGAACAAACGAATTATAAAGAGTTATAAACAAGAGCCGAGTCGTATTATGAAAAAGCGATTCGGCTTTTTTTAAATTTAAAAAACAAAACTTCCTGCCCCCCGCCAAAGTATTGCGCAAACAAAAATTTGTTGCTATAATATAGAAAAGACATTGTCTTTGCAAATCTAACTTGGGAATGTACTGGTTTCGACGGGGTTTTGAAGTATAGATAAGCGAGCTGTGCACGGCTACGAAACACATAAATCTTTGTGGCAATTAAACACAAACGCAGATGAAAATCTAGCATTCGCTGCTTAGTTCAGCGCATTCCTCCTAGTCCTCCTGCCGATTAGGACTGAATGTCAACCATGCAGGGCACTGTGATTGGGATTTCCGGACCATGACTCAGTACAATTCGGAATATACTTTGGATAAAATAGTTGGAAATTTTGTCCCAAGCGAAAAAAATCTGTTCCAACTACGCTCGTAGAAAGTTTATATGGATGGGTTTCGGACAGGGGTTCGACTCCCCTCATTTCCACCAATTGTAGCCTTGCGCTACTTTTTTTATATCCAAAGGGAGTAAACTGATGAATAAAAATAAAAAAATACCGGTTGCAAATTTTTACTTTACTTATGCTTCTCCGGTCGGCGAGTTGTTCATTGCCGAAAATGACGCAGGCATCTGCTGCGTTTCTTTCAGTCCGTTGGACGATGTAGGTATTTTAAAAAAAGAAACTGCCCTGATCAAAAAAACGGGAAAACAACTTCAGGAATATTTTGCGGGAAAAAGAAAGCAATTCAACATTCCGCTGTCGACACATGGAACGGATTTTCAGCAAAAAGTTTGGCAATCCTTGCAGCAAATCCCTTACGGCGAAACCCGATGCTATGAGCAAATCGCCGAATCAGTCGGTAATCCCAAGGCTTGTCGAGCAGTCGGCTCGGCAAATAATAAAAATCCGATTTCGATTTTAATTCCATGCCACCGTGTGATTGGGAAAAACGGAAAACCGGTTGGCTACGGCGGTGGATTGGACATCAAAGAATTTCTATTAAATTTGGAGAACAAAAAAATCTATGAATAAATATACGAATGCTTTTCAGCAAATATTTTTTGATAAAAACAACAGCCTGCTTTTTTTCGCAATCGTCTTTGGCACTTTTTTCGCTTCGATTATGCTGAGCAGCTTGCTTGCGGATATTTTACTCAAGCTCGTCGTGCTTATTTTTTCAAAGAGCAAATTCAATTTGGATAAAGACGATTTGTCACCGGCAAAAAAACCGTTGAAGACATTTTTTGTTGCAACGGCAACTTTTCTTGCGATTTATTTTTTTGCCAATGCAAAAATCGAGCAAAACAGCAGTTTCATCGTTTTGCTTTCTTTCGCGCGAAAAGTCTATCGCGTCATCATGATACTCATCATCACTTCGATAATTTATTCCATCGTTCCGGCGTTGATGAGATTGTATAAAAAACTTTCAAAATCAGACAGCCTAAGCCCCATCGTTTCGCTATTTATACAAAGAGCGCTGCGATTGTTTGTCATCGTCATCTGTTTAATTGTGATTTTGAGTGAATTCGGAATCAATGTCAACGGATTGATTACCGGACTTGGATTGGGTGGATTGACATTTGCGCTCGCTGCTCAAGACACTGCGTCCAATATTTTTGGCGGCGTAGTCATTTTGTCGGACAAACCTTTTGCGGTCGGGGACTGGATTCAAACACCCGAAGCCGATGGAATCGTCGAAGATATCACTTTTCGCAGTACAAGAATTCGTACCTTTGACGATGCTCTGGTCATTTTGCCGAACAACAAAATCTCCAGCTCTCCGATTACCAATTTAACCAAGATGAATAAGCGAAGAATTCGTTTTAATCTCGGATTGACCTACTCCACCAAGCCGGAAAATCTTCGCGTCATCATTGATGAAATACGACAAGTGTTAAAAGCCCATCCGGAGGCACTTCCCGAGACGGTTATGGTTCGACTTCAAGAATTTACGCCAAGCGCCTTTGAGATTTTTGTCCAAGTTTATATCAAAAAACTTTCCCAAGAAGACCTCAAACGCATTCGAGAAGAAATCAATTACCAAATCATCGACATTGTTTCCAAAAACAATGGTAGCTTTGCTTTCCCAAGCACTTCGCTCTATGTGGAAAAAATGCCGCTTCAAGAATAGTTTGGATTTGAAACGCGATGAAGAAAACCGCCATTATTTTGTCAAAATGAAATCCATTTGACAATGCAAAAATCCGTCAAAATACAGTTTCATACTAATACCGAATAAACTGTAGAGAACTATCATATTTTTTCCTTCCAATGAAACGGCGGGGGCACCGTTCCCTACAAGGTGGGAAGCAAAAAACAGTTATTCTAAATACAAATTGTTGACAACTATTCTTTCCAATAAATTTTAATATAAAAAATGAACCCGTCTTACCAAAATACGACAAAGAGGGTTCATTTTGTTTTTATTGTTCAGACCGAGCACCGCCCGGAAATTCTCGCCGATTTTCTAAAATCCGAGCACTTCATCCACGATGATGACCTTGATTCGATTCGGCAATCGTTGGAATGCCGTTACGACCTCCGTACAACAGATTCTATCCGGTGCTTTACAATCGCTGCACTCTCCAGTTGTAATGCAAGGCGTTTTTGCGTTTACTCTCGTCGCATTGGTCGGCGATGCAATTCTTTTGACACGCTCTCTCGCTTCAAAAATATCCGTTGTAATCTTGTTGTATCCCACGATAATAATAACACTCTTGGGACCATAAGTAATTGCCGCCACCCGATTGCCGTTGCCGTCGATGTTGAACAGTTCTCCGTTTTCCGTAACCGCATTGGAGCCGCAAACATACACATCCGCCGTAAACGCCTGACGCATCACCATCTGCGCTTCCTCCGGCGTAATGCCCGCCCTCGCTCTGTCCAAAAATTGATATTTGCCGCTTCGAAGCAGATTATCAATTCCGATTTCCGAAAGCGTTATCGAGCCTCCGCTGCTCACCGTCGAGCCGGGAACAATCAGCGACTCCACCAATTCAATCGCCTCTTTGGCCGTATGCACATAATATCCGTCCATCTGATTTTTTTTGAGCGCCTCAACCGTCTTGAGCGCTCTTTTGTCCCGAAAACTTTCAATATAATTTCGCTCTTTATTTTCCATCATAACCTACCTTTCATACTGACAACCGATTCATTTGCGATAAGACAACTCATTAAAACTTGAAATTTCATTTTGCTTTTTGTCATAAATATCACCGTTGCTTTGTCTGATTTTCAGTATTATACCTTTTTTCATTATATCACAGCTTATGAAATTTTAACAACTTTTAAGTAGAAAAAGTAACCGATGATTTAGATTCGATAAAAAAATTACCGTTTTGAGTCTTACTCATCTGTCAAATTTGATGAAATGCAATTTAGACAAGCAATCTCAAGTCCGATTTTATACCAAATTTGAAAAACAGTTGTCAACAATCTCTATTTTGAATAACTGTTCTTTATTTCCCATTGTTCCGCTGTATCATCGGAAAAGAAAACGCACGATTTTCTCTACAATTTATTGGATTTTATTATTGTTTCGAAAACCAAAGACAGGCCAAATGATGAAGCTAAAAAAATCAGACCCCATTCCACGACCGGAAGTCGATACATTTCCTTATTTCTTTTTTATTTGCTCCACATAGCATACTCTATAGAAGTATGCTATGCGCCGAACAAATCGAAGAAGTTTTGAAGTTACACTTTTGATGTGCATTTATTCATATCTTGTGTTTGAAAGTGATATTTAATAATGATATAATAAACCGCAAGCAAACAAGTTAAAACCATCAACAATAATTTACAGATGGTTTAAGAAATGGTAGAATAGGAAAACCGGAAAAGGATTTTTCTTTCAGAGGAGTTATTATGAGTACAACAATAGATTTTAAAAAACTTAGAAACTTTGTTGAGACGAACAATCTGTTTCAATCAACTCACGATTCGCTGAAAATATGTTTGAAAAATTGGTGGACTGATAACAGAGAACTTTTTCTAGAAGATTTGGGCAACGATTTAGAAACAGTCCTCACAAAATATAAATTTGAGAATGACAGTTTCTCCTTTAGTACGAGTTATGCTTACGAACCGCCAATGGATTATATTTCTATTCGGATAGAAATATATGATGAAGAAAATAATTATATATGTAGATATACCGCATTCTATGATACCGCGTTAGAAATATTTGATGATAAAATAGATTGATTTTATTTTGCTCAAACCGCCAAAACTGACAAAAAAAGCAAAACGATAAATTGTGTAGCTTCCTATTATATAGCCGGTACTTTTGAATAAGGAAATTTAAAACTCGTTTTACAGGCGAAAATTTTCGCCTGCGCTTGACATGCTTAGATTAATACTAGAGCAAAGGCTGAATACTCTTGAGTGAGCCTTCAGCCTCATCGTTATTATAGAATATCCTATTACAGACTTTTATTCACACAATCATTTTATGCAACAGGTATTTTCACATAAATGATTTGTCCTTTTCATTTTCAAAACAAATCCGATGCTCTTGTCATTCATTATTTTTTCTCGCGAACAATCGACCAAGCTTTGATTAACTTCTCCAATGTCCAGCTTGCATTTGCAGGACTTGTCGATGGCAGATAAATCGCTTCTTTTCCGATGCACTCCCGAATATGCTTTTTGAATAATTCATCCGCCTTGCGACCATTTACAAAAATCTCTCGGATATTCGCGACGCAAAGAATTTTAGTCAAATCATTCGCAACCGCGTTCTCAATACTGTTGTCCGACGAGCCGACAATATCACAAGACGCAATCACATCCCAAAGCGCGATACGATGCTTGAGTAAAAAATTCTTCTTTTCCTCTGTCAAAATCGGAACTTTTGCATCAAATAGCGATGCCAATACTTTCCAAAAACGATTCTGTGGATGCGCGTAAAAAAATCCCCGCTCCCTCGACAAAACCGACGGAAAAGAACCCAAAATCAAAATTTCGGAGCGCTCGTCAAACACCGGCTCGATTGAATGTAACACCATACTTACTCCATTTTCAAATCAGGAAATCCATTTTCGTATATTTGTTTTATTCATCTTGTTTAGATAAATGAACTCAGGCTTTTAAAATTTTGTCTATAATGCATTCATATTAGACTTTACAATTTTATTTTAGACGATGTTATTTATATATTATGTTACTTGGAAGCTTCCAATATCTAACCCTTTATCTGTTGTACATATTTCTGAATTGAAATTAATAGACAACATTAATTTTTTTAAAGCATTATTGATTGCCTAAAGGATTTCTTTATCAAGGTTTTGCTTTTCGATAGTCAGTTTGCCATTTACGATTCTCTATAGGTTCACTCATGTATACAGCACTCGATGGACTTGGTTCTAGTTTTTTCTTCTCATTATCTAGTTTTTCATCATACCCCCATATAACATCTGACTTATCTAAATCTAACAAAAAACATATTTTATTAATTTGGTCAAACTTTGTCCGATACCACGAACTTGTTCCAATACAATATGTCTGCCCAGATATTTTTATTTCCCGCTTTGCTCTAAATATCGATTTTTTTTCAACATCTGCACTACTCCCCTTTTTAATAAATTCGCCACACTTCTCTAAAATCTTTGGAATTTTAGGTTCATTCTTCTCAAAAATTAATGTTATTGTCTTCTCCAATGCCTCAGCAGCACTCGAAACCTTATGCAGTTTACCCTTAAATATAACATAATTTATGCTCACAGCGGTCGACCGACTATCGACTTTCTCCTTTGTAACATTAGTTATAAAAGATAAAGTCATGGAGTCCGCCATAAGAGAAAAAACTTTTTCTTCTTTTTCTTTAATGTTCGATTCAATAACTTTCTTGATTTCCTCCATATATCGGATTATTTCTTTTATTTCTTCAACATTAACATCTTCCTCTTCCGAAAAATAGCTTTCCGTACCTTCTTTTATAAGTTCTTTTAGAATCTCTTTAGAATCCCCAGAATTAATAACCATATCAAGCAATTTCTCGTAGGCTCTTGGTAAGTACATCTGTAAAATCAAATTTGTAATTATCAATGCGTTTTTTTCTTTTGAATTAATATCAATGTAGGTGTCGGAGTTGAAATTAATCTGATTCTTTTTGCGATTCACAACACGTAATAGTTCAAAAGAATTAACTACGCGTTTAAGCGTTCTAGGATTGTTTCCCAATGTCTTTTTTAACAACCTAGTTATCTCCTCTAGATATTCTCCCAGAACTTCTTCTGGCAATTGTTCTTCAATAAAACGCTTAACTTCATATGCCTCAACCGGCATTCTAAAAGGTAGTTGTATAATCTTATCAAAAAAACTCCTGCATTTATCATCACTAAGTTCATTTCCATATTTTTTTCTTATACCTTTAACAACAACTTCATAATCGATTGCCAATACAAAAACACAATGCTCCACATCCATAAAAAGTTTCATTACTTCTAGAAGCTCAACTGCTACTTCAGGATTTAATCGATCTAAGTCATCTACAAATATTATTATTCTATCTATTCCTTCTTTAGTAATCTTTTTTTTTGTCAATTGCTTTTTTCACCAGCTTTTGAAATTCGTCCTTTAGATATTCTATTTTTTTTAGTTTTTCATTTTCAAATTTGGACTCAACTTGATTATTATCTGATGATAAAGAAGCTACTGGTTTTACATCAACACCTGTTATATTCTCTAGAGTATTGACAATTGCTAATATTATATTTGGTAAAACTTTTTTCATTTCAGGAATAACCCTTTTCAAATAAGAACTTTTTTCTTCCTCTATTATTTCTGCCTTATCATATAAAGCTTCCAAAATAGTACTTAAAAAACAAGTATACAAATTATCCGACATGTTAAATTGTGAATATTGCCAGGTATTAAAGTAAATTGTACTAGTGTTCTCCGTATTTTTGTTTTCTCCCAGTTCTATCTCCTTCTGCAGCAAATTGATAAAAGATGTTTTACCTGTTCCCCAATCCCCTTGCAACGCTATAGACATAGGTGTAGAGCATTGTAAAATAAATTCCTTTAGTGCATCAACATAGCTACCTACTTTTAGTGTATCAGAGCTCCTTTCTGTTATAGGTAGATCAGTCATATAACAATTTTTTTTATCAATCTTTTTTTGTATCATTTTTCCCTCTCATATAATCAAGTGTTTTTATCGAAAAGTAAAGTTTCAAAACTTGATATTAATCAACATGTTATATTTTATGAACATATGAATCATCTTTACTCGATTCCAACAAAAAACTTTTACTGTAATTAATTCCTTTTACTCTATTCACTCTTATTATTTATTTGTTAAATATTTTAGTTTCCATAAATTCTCCTTGAGATTTCTATATCGAAATCTTAAATCCCGATAAAAACATCCACTAAATTTTGGATTTTTTGAAAAACAATTTGTTTCTTTGCCTCTCTCGCTCCTTGCCTGCGAGAAGTAGGCGGCAACAAACTGTCCAATTCCGCACCTGCCGGATCAACAAATCCTTTTTCAATAGCTCTTTCTATAAATCGTTTTGAATCTCCTTTTAGACTTTCGGCTTCAGACAAATCATTTATACTCTCTTCCTTCTTCTTTTGAGCATACTTGTAGAAAGTAGCAAGGATATCCTCTTTTGATTGCAATTTCGACAAGTCCGTTTCGTTAATAAAATTGATAATCAAATCCTCTTTTGCTCTGTTGCCTATGCTTGAACGAATGACTCGCTTGATCTCAATTTTTAAATTCTCGACATTCTCATCTGCTTTATATTTTTCAAATATCAATGCTAAAATATAATCCAAATTGATTTCGTCCGTTTTTAAAAGTTCGATTTGAAACTCAACATCAGAAAAATCAACTTGTGATTGCCCTTCAGAATTTCCTTGACTTGCTTTGTTGGTAGATAAAATTTCTTCACGAATATCGACATAAACGCTCTTCATATCTTGCATCTGCCTATCCGAAATAATTTTCTCAAAGCTCTCAAACTCGTCAAAATTTCTTAGGATGTTTTCCGACTTTAACAGTTCACCAAAAAGTTGAACAAATTCTTTCTTTTCCGCTTCTGAAACAATTTCTGTCGGATCCGGGAATCTCTCTTTTATTCGATTACAAATATCAACATAACCTTCTACCGTCTGACCTGTCTCTTCATCAGTAAAACCATCCATGTAATCCTTGTAGCTTCTCTCCAAAATCACATTGATACTGTTCTCATCACCAAATGTTTTGATAGCTTTTTTTGTCTCTTCTTCTAGATCTCGAAAACAAACGATGTTTCCAAAAGCCTTTACTCTGTTTAAGATACGATTAGTTCTTGAAAAAGCTTGAATCAATCCATGATAACGCAATCGCTTATCCACAAATAATGTATTCAAAGTTGGAGCGTCAAATCCTGTAAGAAACATTCCTACCACAATGAGAAGATCAATCTCTTTGTTTTTTACGCGCAACGACAAGTCTTTGTAGTAGTTTTGAAACTCATTTCCATCCGTTGAAAAATTAGTCTTAAAATACCCATTATAATCATCTATAACTTTATCCAAAAACTCTTTTGCTGTGGAATTCATTGCATTGGGCTCAAAAGTTTCCTCCGGAATCTCACCAATTGGACTTTGCTCTTCATTCGCTGCAAAACTATAAATCGTTGCTATCTTTAGTTTTTTGTCTTCGGGTAAATCTGCCTGTTGTTTTTCAAACTCTTCGTAGTACAATTTTGCCGCCTCAACACTCTGAACCGCAAACATCGCATTAAATCCGTTTAGCCGTCGGTCTTTTACATTATAGTGCTCGTTTCGATGAGTTTTGGTATCATAAACCTTTAAAATATATTTGGTTATTTCTGCAATCCGATCAGGATGAAGCAACATCTTTTTTTCAATTTGCTTCAGTTGTTTTTCATCCGTTTCTTCTTCTGCCGATTTATACTTCACATTGATATTGTTGTAATCTACTTTGAACTTGAGAACCTTAGCATCTCGAATAGCGTCCGTAATCACATAACTATGAAGTTGAGCACCAAAAGTACCTGTTGTTGTATCACTCCCCAACGCATTTTCCGCAAAAATAGGCGTTCCGGTAAATCCAAACTGATAATAATTTTTAAAAGACTTTCTGATATTTTTTTGAGCCTCACCAAATTGAGAACGATGACACTCATCATAAATCAAAACACAATGCTTGCTATAGATTTCATGATTCGGATTCTTTTTAACAAATTCATTTAACTTTTGTATAGTAGTCACAACAATTTTATTATCCTGCTTTTCAATACTTCGTTTAAGCTCTTTGGTGTCCTTGCTGCCATTAACACTATCCGGCTGAAATCTTTGGTACTCTTTCATCGTCTGGTAGTCCAAATCCTTTCGGTCGACGACAAAAAAGACTTTATCTATATACTCCAGTTGCGTTGTCAAACGCGCCGCTTTAAATGATGTCAAAGTTTTTCCGGAGCCGGTAGTATGCCAGATGAATCCACCGGCAAGAGTACTTCCCGCTTTTTTATTGTTAAAAGCGTATTCAATTTTTTGTAAGATACTCTCAGTTGCTGCAATTTGATAAGGACGCATAATCAACAAAGTGTTACTGGAATCAAAAACACAAAACTTGGTCAACACTTCCAAAAGCACTCTTTTTTCAAAAAATGTTGCAGTAAAATCTTCCAAATCACGAATCGCCTGATTTTTTGCATCTGCCCATTCACAAGTAAACTCATAGTTGTTTTTACTCTGAGCCGTAGTATTTGCAAAATATCTTGTGTAAGTTCCATTTGAAATTACAAACACCTGCACATACTTGTAAAGGGAACTCTCTGCATTAAAACTTTCTTTACTGTAGCGATGAATTTGGTTAAAAGCCTCATGTAAATTTACTCCTCTTTTTTTAAGTTCAATATGAACAAGTGGCAAACCATTCACTAGAATTGTCACATCATAACGATTATTGTGTGTTCCCTTCTGACTGATTTGACTTACAACTTGCAAAAAATTGTTATGAATGTTTTTCTTGTCAATGATTTTGATATTTTGCAAATGACCATCATCGAAAATAAAGTCATGAATATGATTTTCCTGAATCTTTCTTGTTTTCTCAACCATTCCGTCATTTGGCGCATCCAAATATTCCAGCATAAATCGCTGCCATTCGTCCGATGTAAAAGAAACTTTGTTCAGTCGCTCGATTTGGATTTTCAAATTTTCTTTCAAACCGTTAATAGTTGTGATATTCAATTTTTCATAACCCTGAGACACTAAATTTGATATCAGTTGATTCTCCAGTTGCATCTCCGTCTGGTAGCTTTCATAAACTCGCTCCGGTTTTTGAAAGCTGGCAAGTATGATTCCATTCGTCATCTCTGCAATTGGTGATGTATTATAGGTTGATTTTACTTCAGACATTATATCCCCTTTCAATAATCAGTCCTCTTTTGAAAAATTTAATAGTCTTTCACGATAATAAATATATTGCTTTTCTCGTAATTCGATTTCTTTTGGTAGTCCCTGAGTGATGTCATGAACCAAGGTGTCAAATTTATCCAATTTTTCTACGATATACTTTTGTACTTCAAGCGATGGTAATGGAAATTTTAATTTACCAATATCGCCTAAATTTATCTTTATTGGGGTAGCGTTATGCAAAATTCTTCTACTCAGTTCCTTTTTTCCATGCTCACTCTCTATGATATACTTTAGAAACTTTGTATCCACAACACTACTTTTCGGTTTTATTAAAGCCAAAGTTACATAGTATGCCAAATCATCATTATTCTGTATAATAGCACAAGTACCAATATCACCTATTCTAGTCATAAATAAGTCGCCTTTTGCCGGTTTTACTTTAAACTTTTCAAAATCTTCCTTCGAAATATATTTCTTAGTTCCATAAATATTCTTGATATCTTGAACACTAACAAAAGGAACACCTTTATCAACATACTTCGGTGTTTGATGAGTTCCATCATAGTAAAATGAAACCTCTCCCAAAGTTTTCCACTCAACTTCACTTTGTAATTTTACACCGACTTTATCGGCTGCCTCTTGAAGAACTTCAAAGAAGCTATTAGAGATTACTTGTGTGTGTGTTACCACATTCTGTGTCGAATGTCAATAGCTTATCTCGGTAATATTCATATTGTTTTTGTCTCTGATCTATTTCTTGAGGAAGCAAACCTTTTGTGTCGGATAGAAGTTCCTGAAACTTGTCAAGAATTTCAACGACTTTATCTTGAATCAAAAGCTCCGGAAGCGGAATTATTATTTTATTAAGAGCTGACTGCGTAAGGCTAGGTCTCGTTGAATCTGTACTAAGTGAAGATATATCATAGCTTTGAATAAAATAATAGAAATATTTCGGCATAATTTGTTTTTCATCAATCTCAGTATAGAATATTGTATCAACATTCCAGAATGGTTTTTCCACATAAAACACATTCTCTATTGAGCCTTTTCTTGGAATCAAAACAGTTGGCTTGTTATAAGCAAAAGAATCAACAAAAACTCCCATTTCTCCACCACTTCCATAGACAGGTATATTACCCCTACCTAAAGATTTCCAGTCCCGTCCATGTTTTATCTTCACAAGCTCCTCAAGTTTGACAAATTGAATTATATTATTTTCCTGTAGAGTATTAATCTGTTCAGAGATTTTCATCAGATATTCTTCGCTTAATAATTTATCCCTATAGAAAGAGTACTGTCTCTCTCTTGCCTTTAATTCCGCCTTTAATTCCGTAACATAATTTGTGAATTTGTCAAGAGTTTCTACAATTTTTTCTTGAATTTCCAAAGAAGGAATTGGGATTTCTGTATCTTTAAGACGCGAAAAGTGCCTCATATATTTTCCTGTTTTTTTGTAGAAAGAAAGAATCGCATAATACAAGTACTTCGTGCTAAGATAGGTGCAATCTGATTTCATAACTTTAATCCCATCTGCACCTTGTGCAAATGAAAAATTTGCGTATTTTATTGATTCTGTATGATCTCCAAATATCACATATTCATTGATTGGGAAAACCAATAACTCATCCTCTGTAAATCCAACAATGTATTCTTTCCCTTGGTCGATAATAGGATATTTCCCATACGAGTTATAATCTTGTTTTTTTATTTTTTTAGGAGGAGTCACAACTTCTATTTCTTTAACTTCCCCCAATTTTTTCCATTCTACCTTTACTCCTTTGAGCATTTCTTCTATTTTAGTCAATCTTCCCACCCCCTTTTTTTACAACGCTTTCTATCTTTTTTATCTCTTCCAAATAATCTTTTTCTACTTGAGTAAGAGTTTTAGAACTATATTTTTTGTATTCATTTTCAACTTTTTCCATCATTTGCTCTTTTGAAATTCTCCCATTGTCCGTTAAAACATCTTCACCCGTAGCTTGCAAAATTTTATCAATATGAGATAACCAATCTTTCATAGTCATCGGTATTTCTTTTGTCGCTTGCCTCTCTGCAAAGTCCAAATATCCCGAAACCAAATTATTTAAACTTTTGAGCTCTTTTTCTGTCAAATAATTTTTTGCAATTTTTGCTTCGCCTATCGTCGGTAAGTCTCCCTTGAATGTTTTTAAACCCATAAAATCTTTTTCGCTATCTACTCGATAATAAATCAATTCACTCGCTGTATGGTGATGGACTGCATAGTGCATTTTGTTTTGAACCGTCGCAAAAAACAGTTTCGCCTCTGTACTGTTTTTGTTATAATCCACACTGGTCGCAAACAGATCCAGCACTTGACGATAGAATACTTTTTCGCTAGAGCGGATATCCCGAATTCTATCCAAAAGTTCTTTGAAATAGTTTCCTCCACCCAAATTCTTTAATCTATCATCATCCATGGCAAACCCTTTTATAAGATATTCTTTGAGAATGGTGGTTGCATAATTTCTAAATTGAATGCCGCGAACAGAGCGAACTCGATAACCTATTGCCAATATCATATCGAGCGAATAATAAGCTACCTTTTGAGTTTGGAATTTGTCTGGCATTGCGCCATGAGGAGTGGTTGTCAACTTATAGTTTACAACCACTTTTTCATCAAGTTCTCCATCTGCAAATATGGATTTAATATGCTTGCTTATGTTTTGTTTTGTGGTTTGAAAAAGCTCAGCAATTTCAATCTGGTTGAGCCATACTGTTCCATTCTCTTTTTGAAGATTTATCCTTGCTTTGCCATCTTCTGTATTATAAATGATGATTTCATTATTCATCTTCAAGCTCCTTTACAATCTCATTGATAGCTGCTCTTAATCTATCAATTTTTGTAACGGTCTCTTCAATTTCTTTGTTCAAAAGCACGATGTCAATAACTTCGCGCGTATCTTCTTTCTCTACATAGGTTGATACCGACAAATTATAATCGTTCTCTGCAATCTCATCATTATCAACAAGTCTTGAAAAGTGTGGTTCGTCAGTCTTTTGCATAAATGATTCAACGATTTTTTCGATATTCTTATCTTCTAAAATATTATTATTGGTTTCTTTTTTGAATTCTTTACTTGCGTCGATAAACAGCGTTTTGTTCTCCGTTTTATTTTTTGCCATCACTAGAATACAAGTTGCGATGGATGTCCCAAAAAATAAGTTATCCGGCAATGCAATAACACATTCGACAAAGTTATTATCTACCAAATATTTACGAATCGTTCTTTCCGCACCTTTTCGGTAGAAAATCCCCGGAAAGCAAACAATTGCCGCCCGCCCTTTGCTCGATAGATGGCTTAAAGAATGCATAATAAAGGCAAAATCGGCATAAGATTTCGGCGCTAATTTACCTGCCGGTGCAAATCGTTCATCGTTGATGAGCGTAGGATCTGCATCCCCGACCCATTTGATAGAGTACGGTGGATTTGAAACGATAACATCAAAAGGTTTTTCATGATTGTGTAAAGGTTGAAGTAATGTATCACCACGCTTGATGGAAAAATTATTGTAATTTACATTGTGCAAAAACATGTTCATACGAGCCAAGTTAAAGTTGGTCATATTGATTTCCTGTCCGAAAAATCCTTCATCTATAATATGCTCTTCAAATTGCTTTTTCATTTGAAGAAGCAAAGACCCGCTGCCGCATGTAGGATCGTAGGCTTTGTTTATACGCTTTTTACCTTCCGTAACAAGCCTTGCCAAAAGCTTTGATACGGTTTGCGGTGTAAAAAATTCTCCACCGGATTTACCGGCATTACTTGCATAATTGGAAATCAAGTACTCGTAAGCATCTCCAAACGCATCAATCTCATTTTCTCTAAAATTCCCAAAGTTAATTCCTGCAATTCCCTCCAGAATCCTTGTCAATCGCTCGTTTTTTTCTTTAACCGAGCCACCTAAACGATTACTTGTCGTGTCCAAATCCTCAAACAATCCTTTGATATCGTCTTCGGAATCAAAACCGATAGCACTCGCTTCAATTGATTTAAAGATATTTGCTAGATCGGTATTTAAGTTCTCGTTTTTTCGAGCTGTCTTCACCACATTGACAAACAACTGACTAGGTAATATAAAGAATCCTTTTTCTTCTACCGTATTGGGTTTAAAATCCTGTACTGCTTCTTCATCCGTAATTTTTGCATAATCAAATTCCAAATCGCCGGCTTCATGCTCTGCTGAATTAAAAAACTCTGTCATATTTTCTGAAATGAATCGGTAAAATAGGATTCCCAAAATATATTGCTTAAAATCCCATCCATCTACTGCGCCGCGAACTTCATCGGCAATTGCCCATATCTTGCGATGTAACTCCGCTCGTTGAATTCCTCCGTTCGATTGCCCCATATTGTCTACCATAATGCTTCCCTCTCCTTTATTCAAAATTTTTTTCATATTATTACTTCAATGGATTATATAGTGTTGACTTTATTTTTTATTTTCTCGCTGTGTCTATTATATTACAAAAAATCTCTTAGGTGAATAGATAAATTGAATTTCAATTACATGTAAATCACATTTTGGATTTTGTGGATTTTATTGTTCCACACGAACGGCGGAACGCAGGATTACAAACCCAACCAGATTTTTGAACATGGAATGAGAATTTCTGCCCCGTTTGGGACAGTGGAACGATGGGTTTCTAAACCTAACCCGATTTTCAAGCAAAGAGATTTATCTGTCCCATTGGGACAGCGGAACGGTGGGGTCACCGTTCCCTACAAAGTGGTAATCACGGTCTTCGTATTTAAAATAAAAATTTCCGGTAGATTTCATGCATGGGTTGACGAGATAAAGGGCAACCACAGGGAGATTGTATGTCCGTATCCTACTGCCACCTCCCTACAAGGTGATAATCAAAGAATTGCTATTCAAAATAAGATTTACACCTAAATTCTTATTTCAAAAAAATTTTTAAATCGTGGTTTAACACTCCTAATCGAAAATCCTAATAAAATTCCCCTTACAAAGTACAAAACGACAGCGAGACTTGCTGTCGTTTTGTTGAAAGGGTTTTAAGTTGTTTGCATCTTTGAATTCCTTGCGTATTACGCATGCCTATTGGCAAGGTTTTCGCATTTCAGCATTTTGTGACTCAGCAGGCAATACTCTTTGGGTTTTGACATCCGAGGTGCCTATTGCCAAAGAGCATTGCTCCGATTTTGCATTGTTCGCAAAATACCGCTGTGATATTTGAATTCATATTCCGGATTTTAAATCAAAATCCGTTTTGAAGATTTCTTTCGTTGATTGAACTTAGCCAACCATTCGGTAAATCATTTCTGCGACTTCGGCTCTGGTTGCATTGTCTTTCGGTGCAAAGCGATTATTTTCTTTTCCGCCGACAATACCGACTTTTTGCATCATCATTACCGATTCTTTTGCCCAAGGGCTGATTTTGTTTTGGTCTGCAAATGGTTTTTCATCCATTTTGCTTTCCAATTTGATTTTGCTGTTGTATCGACTGTAGCTGAGCAGCATTGCCGCCATTTCTTCTCTTGTGATGAAAGCATTCGGTTTGAACTCTTTGCCGTAGCCTTTTGCAATATTGTTTGCAGTCGCCCATGCAATGGAGTGGTAGTACCATGCGCCTTTTTTCACATCGCTGAATGTCATGCCTTCCTGCTCTTCGATATTGATACCGTCGATGCGCGCAAGAATCGCTACAAATTCCGCTCTCGTTATTTTTTCATTCGGTCCGAATTTATTTCCCGCTCTGCCTTTGAGCAATCCTTTTTGCGCAAGCGCTTGAATTGCTTTCGCATACCATTTGTCCGGTGCGACATCGACAAATCCTTCCGGTTTTTTATCTTCCGCTTGTCCCAATGGTGTCGGGTTTTCGCCTATCGGTGTTTCATTTTTCTTATCGGTTCCGGTTGTACCGCCGGTACCGCCACCACCCGGAGTACCCGGAGTGTTCCATTTTTCGGAGCCTTCTTCTTTCGTGTAGTCGTTGGTGTAATGCCAAACAATCTCGTCGTTATTTTTCAAATAGTATTCGTTCAATCCTAAGTTCGGATGTTTTCCGTTGACCATATACATCCAGCCGCTGTTCGGTCCGTTGTCGAACTCGCCGAACCATTTTCCGTCAACCGGTGACTTAATGGTGCTCACATAGTTTCCGCTCGAATTTTGGAATTCGATATTGTGCTCGTTTAATGCTTTTTCAAACACATATCTTACCTTGCTGTTTTCCGGAATGGTGTATTGAGTTCGGCTAATCCAAATTTGTTCCGCCGTTCCGCCACGCTCAATGGATTTTAAGGTAAAGTGAACACGAATGTCGGATGGAGTGCTTCCGCCGCTTCCTCCGCCGCCGCTTGATTTTTCTTTCAATGCCGCAATCACTGCTTCGAGCGTTTTGGCTTGTTCATCAAGCTGAGCTTGGGTTGTAGACGGATTTTGTAGCAAAGCCTCGGCCTTTGCCAACTCCTCTTCCAACTTTTTAACGCCCGCTTCTTCATATTTTGCTTTGTCGGCAAGTTTTGTTTTTGCTTTCTCAATCTGCTCTTGCAATGCTTTGCTATCGAGTTTTTTCTTTAGTCCCGCTTTTGCATTTTTCAAATCGACAAGCGCTTGGTTAATTTGGTCTTGCGATGCATTGTCGTCATCCGCTACTTTTTTTGCCTCCGCGAGTGCCTTTTCAAAATTCTCGTAGCTCTCCTCGGTGTATTCATCCTTGATTGGCATATCTTTTTCGATATCTTCAATCAGTTTTTTAAGAGCCTCTTTATCTACCGGATTTTGCGGATTGGCATCGACGATTTTAACAGCCGTTTTCACTGCCAATTCCGTTGGCGGATTGCTTTGCTCGACGCCGTTTGGCAAATCAAATGTTCCAACAGCCTTATACTCGCCTACTTTGTCCTTATCATAATTTTCGAGCATCCAGTTTAATGTAACGCTGTGGAAATTTCCTTTGTTGTCTTTGATAAGGGTAGTCTTTGGAAGTTTTGCTATCGCCGCTGCTTCTTCCGTTCCCTTTTCGACTTCGATCGGTAAAATCTCCTGAATACTGTCGATGATGGTTGCTCCATCTTCAACGATGACTTTTACCCAAATCGGCTGTTTTGCGCCTTGTACGCCTGCCGGTAATTCATATTGTGCCGTAAACAGATATTCGCCCGCTTTTGCCCCGTCATAGCTTGGCTCCGAATCCGCCCATGTCAAATCGACTTCCACTTTGGTTTTGTCGGACAGGTTCAGCGTCGCTTTTGCCGGCAATGCAATCTCTTCTCGTTTTGTGCCGAAAGGTACGACGATGTCGTCAATTTTGTCGATGCTCTCGATAGTGAGTGCGTCTTTGTCAATAGGTCGCTTCGGCGTTCCGCGATAGTCAAACACTCTGTTTTTGTCTTCACTCATGTTGAAATAAGTGATGAGTGCACGCAATCCCTGCTCAGTTGCCATATCAAAACCGATATCTTTTCCGATTTGCCATCGTAGTAGCGGCTGATTCGGCACATCATACAATTTCATTGCATGTAGGAAGGTATTCTTTCCTTTTACAAATTGCGGATCGTTGAGATAATCGGAGTCAATGCTCCAAAGTCCGCCGGCAACCATTACCAAACTGTTTAAATTTCCCGGATGAGCTGTCAAATCCCCGTTTTCCAATTGATTTTCTGAAATGGCATCCATCGCTGAGCCGATTGCTTCTTGAACATCTCCTCGCACATAGTAAGGTGCCAATGCATAAATCGCGCTTCCCGTTGTATCATACGGAAGACTATATTCATGCCATAGACCGTCTTTGCCTTGCGATGAAAGCAATTTTCCAATCAACTCATCGATTTCTTTGCTTGTATCCGTTTTGTAATCATCGGATGATAACGCCCAAAGTTTCGGTGCAATAACCCATACACTTGACCCTTCGCCCGCGTTTACCAATTTTTCGACCACATTGTGTCCATAGTAGTTTTCAGGGTCTATTCCGGCTGCCCGAAGTGCGAGTACGGATTTTAGAAGTAATCCCGTATTATCAACCAATTCGCCGTCTTTTATCAAATTCTCTTTGATAAATTCCAAATCTTTTGGCTTGATTTCTTTGCCGACACTTCCAAGTTCCGCAATCTTCCACCAATCATTGGTCGCTTCTCTGGATGCATATTCTTCAATGATGGCATCATGTTTTTGTTTTGCCCATTGCAATACTTCATCCAAACTTGGCTGTGACGGGTCTTTTACGATGACTTTTGCCGTAACTTGCGGTTTGTTTCCACTGACATTCGTCGGCAAATCGTAGCTTGCCTCGAAGATATATTCGCCGCCTTTTTCCGCATCGTATGGCGGAGTGGAATCGTCCCAAGTCAATGTCAAATCCGTTTTGCTGTTGTCACTTAGCGTTGCGCTTACTTTGCTCGGCAACGGAAGTTTTGCACGCTCGGTTCCTTTCTCCACTTGAATGTCTTGGATTTTATCAATGTCTCGGATGCTGAGGCCCGGATTTGTCTCGTCGGTTACTTCAACGATTGCGTAAGGTCTGGAAATTCGGTTGACGCCATTTTCAATTTTCTGTGCTGAAAGATGGTATGTTCCCTTTTGAGCAAAGGTGACTTTAAATTCACCGGCATCGTTGGAAATAATTTCTTTGCCGACTTTATCTTTCAGAACAACCGTGTCGTTGAGTAAGGTCGCATCTTTGAAAGGCGTTCTTGCACCCGGCTTTGAGTCTTTCATATTCCATTCTTGATGGAGCAATTTCACGCTTAACTCTTCGCCGGCTTTTACCTGATATTGCGGTTTTTCAAAATACACATAGCCGTCGGATTCGTTCCAATCCTGCGTTACATAGATTATGATCGCATCGCCGTCTTTAATTTCATAATATCCCGCTCCCTTATCCGCTAAAGTATCGTTGACCGCAAACATAAAGCTTGCATTGTTTCCGTACTTAGTCGTTGGTTTGAGGGAATCGATAACCTTCATCCAGTTCCCGTCTTTATCGAAATCCAGAACATTCTGTTTTGAAGTGTCCTTTCCTTTGGCTTGAAGCAGATTTTTTACCGCCAAGAAAGCATTCGGATTTTTGAATGTGATATCTTCGTAATAGTCAACGCCTTTTTTCACCTTGAGTGAATCAATTTTCACTTGGGTAGGCTTATAAAGCGTCTCATTGACATCTTCAATGCGTACGCTGACCATAATCGGCTTGATGTCAAAGCTGACTTCATCCTTCGTGCTCGGCTGATTTTTCAATCGCACGCTAAGCACAACGGTTCCGCTTCCGATTGCGGTCACTTCGCCCGTTTTTTCATCAAGGCTCAAAAGCTCCTTATCAAATTCGACTACGATATCTTTGTTCGGCAACATGATATCCTGTCCGCGATATTGAACTTTGACCTTTGTTTTTTCGCCGAGTTTGAGCTCGGTTTTCTCCGCTTGAACTTGAATTTCTTTGTTGTAGTTTGCATCTTCGTATTCGACGCTTACCGTTGTATCTTCCGTTATCTTGAAGCTATATTTGTAAAGCACTCCGTCTTTGGTCGGCTGTACTTCTTTGTTGTTGAGCAACAATTTTTTGAAAGTCTTGTTCGCCGGCGGAGTAACGGTGATTTGTACCTCGGTATTCGCTTCCAACTCGCCCGCTTTCGGCTCGGAAGTCAATCCTACACCATCGAGCTTCAATTTGAATTTTTGGTCAGTCGGAGCATATTCAAAAACAACTTCTTCTTTGTCATTTGTCAAAGTTTTCTTGACGGATGCCGGCTTGTTGTAGCCTGCGATGTCCGGCGCGTCAAATGTCCACTCGCTATTTTTTGCAAAATAGTTTCCGATAACAGCTAGTGCCGTTTCTTTATCAGAGTAAACTTTGTAACTTGTGTACGGATTTTTGTAATCCATCAATAATTTGTTGTCGCCATCGCCAATCGTCGGTTTATGTGTTGCATATTTTCCAAAATCCGTCACGATTTTTTTGTTTATACCAACCGCTTGGATGGACGGCATATTAACGATTTCTTTCTTGGTCGCCTTGTTGACATACTTGATGCTCACTTCGACCGGATTCACGACTCCGCGTGTATTTTCTATCGTCGCCTTTCCGCTTTCATCTTTTACTCTTGTAAAAGCAAGCTCTTTTTTGGCATCGTCGGCAAAGGTTCTGTAGAACAATCCGTTGTTGCCTTCCTTGCCCGCCTTATTGAGATTTAATTTCTCAATATTTTTCGGCAGAGTAATTTCCTGCACCTTCGTTAGCGCAAATGCCGAAGTCTGAATCTCTTTTAATCCTTCCGGCAAGTAGATTTTTTCGAGTGTACTGCTATGGAATGCACTTTCACCGATTATTTGAACGGTATTCGGCAATTGGATTTCTTTTATCGCCGTTTCATTGAAAGCATCTTTCCCTACGATTTCCAATATCGAATCTGCTGCAAAATCCACTTTTTCAAGTTGTTTACACAACATAAATCCGCCGTTGATTTCTTTGACAGTCGAAGGAATCTTGATTTCCGTAAAAATATTTCCTTGGAACGCTCTATCTTCGATTGTTTCCAATCCTTCCGGAAGAGTCAGTTTCGTAATCGGCTTGTTGACTTTTGAAGTACCCGGAAAATTGCTGCTGTATTTGAACGCTTCTTTTCCGATTTTTTTGACTGCAACGCCGTCAATCTGTGCCGGAATTTCCAGTTCTTGCGGAACATCTTTATTTTTGTATCCGATAATGGTTTGCGTTGCCTTGTCAAACTCAAACGGACTCTCAACCGCTTTTTTAAGTTCCAATTTTACCACATGGGTGCTTGGCTCAGCAGTTACTGTAAAATCTTTGGTCAATTTTTCGTAACCGTCTTTGCTCGCTTGAACCGTATATTCGCCGGCTTTTAATTTGTATACATTTTTGTCCGCCGCAATCGCATCGCTCTTTCCTTTTTCGGTCACGAGCAATTTTGCATCTTTTGCCTCAGCCGGTGTGATTTCAAAAGTCACATCGTAAGTCTTGTCATTGCTTGGCGGTTTTACGATATCCGAATAATCATAGATTTGCTTTTTATTTTGCTTGAAGAGCTGATAGTCAATCAAAGCAGTAAGTGCCGCTCTTGTATATGTCGAATCTGCTTTTGCTTCTTTACCATCTTGATCCATTGCAAATCCGTCTTTGGTTTCAAAAGTATATAGTCCGTCCACCAAGGATTTTCCATTCTTGATGCATCGCGCATCGGTATGCGGGTCAATGCCGAGATAGACCAACCCTTCTACAATTGCTGCTTGATTATGAGAATGATATGGTAATGCCAACTGTATGTTTTGTCCGAACGGAGCAATCGTACCGTCATTTTTCATCGATTGATGCAATTTAACCAAAAATGCATCAATTGTTTTTACCGTTTCGGCATCCTTCGCCTTGTAGTATGGCGCCAATGCCATCATCGCCGAGCCGACATCGGAAAGCATATATTGCCCCTGTCCGTCCTGTCTAAACTCTTTCATCTGCAAAACTTTGGACTTAAAAGTTTCTTTGGATTCCGGATGGCTCGGATTGGTCTTATAGTCCGCGGAATTTAAGATAAGCAGCGAGTTGATGTGAACAACCTTTGAATTGAGGCTTTCTTTTTCCGTAATTCCATCAATCAAATTATGTCCATCCACATTTTGCAAATTCTCTCCGCCTGCCATCAAGTTAAAGTAGAGATTCACATCGCGTCGAGGCATCAATTTGTAGTTTTTCTTTACAACTTCCGCTTTGTTCTGTACAACTTGTGTTGAAACATCTCTATCGTCGTATTTTTTCAAGACATAGGCTTGAAGATCGGCTTTATCTACAAATTTTTCAATCGTATCTTGGATTTTTTCATCCGTCGATTTTCCGAATGAGTATTGGAAGATATTGCTGCCGTCCTGCTGCTTCAATTTATAGGATGCGAGCGCAAAGAACATTGCATCGGTCTTGATATCTCCCGCTTGAAGCATGCTCACTAATTGATTTCCGTCTTTGCTGGTATATTTTGCATCAAAAATATCTTCCCCAAGCAAGTTGAGCGCCGTTACTAGATTCGGAATATAATCCGCTCTCTTGCTCAACTCATCTCCGGTTTTTGATTGAATGAGTTTTTCGATATTTTTTGCATAGTTGCTTTGCGCAGTTTTTTCATCCATCAAGGTAATCGCACCGGCAAAATAAATATGCTTATCTTCCGGCTTTATATCTTTGCCCGGTTGGAACAAGGTATAAGCTAACAATTTTTCTCGAATGTGATTAGCTTTTTCCGCACTGAGAGACGCTTTCGTCCCATACGCCGCAATAACTACCCATGCACTTGAATTTGGACTGTTATATCTGCTGTTAGCCGCCTTGTTGATTTCTTCCATCACCTTGGCGATATTTTCTTTTTCTTTGCCATTGCCCAGCGTTATGGATGCCAATACTGCCTTATACGCTTGGAATGGACGAGCATCCGGTTTTATTTTTCCTTCAAGCGCTTTAATCTGTGCATCCGACAATTCTTCGCCCATACGCTTGAGAATATATGCAGATTCCTCCTTGATTGCCGCATTTGCTTTTTCACGCGCAACAATCTCTTCATAGGTTTTGTCGATCCAGAGTTTTCCTTCTCCGGTATTGCTCGGCGGTTTTACCTCCCCGAATTTGAATAGACTCTTGCCTGCAAATTGCTTATCATTGTAGAGTTTATCGGTTCTGACAATCGCCAAGGTGCCGATTTCCTCGATAGACGGATCGATTTTTTTATCCAAATAATCTCGCTTGAATCCGTTTTGCGTTCCGATATAAAAATCCAACAACGCTTTATATGGAGAAGGCTTGCCCAGCTTGTTCCATTTTTCAGTTACTCGATAGGAAATCAATCCGTTCGGATCTTTGGAGCGATTCGACATCGCCAATACCAATTCCGCCGTTGCGAAATAATCTTCTTTGCTCGCCGGAAGACCGCCACCATCGTGCATTTGGTTGGCAAGATAGTCTTCGACCTTGTTCCACTCCTTGGAGAAGAATTCCAATTCCACAAAATTATAGACTCTCGCGGTGCGTATCACTTTCTCGATATCGCTGCCCTCACCGAAGCTTCCGTCTGGATTTTGCTTTGCCTTGAGTGCGGTTTGGACTTTTTTGACATCCCAAGAAGTGCCCGCCGGCAGTTTAAAATCGCCTGCTTTGACGATGGCAATCGCATAAATCATCTCGTCGATGGATGCGTTGAGCACATCTCTTTTTGCAACTTCGGCAATCAGGTTTCTTCCCCAAGCCGCATAAGGATTTTCGCCGGATGCAAGCACCGCCAAAATCACTTCATGAAACTGTGCCAAACTGCTTGACTCTTTGAGCGCGGCAACTTTCGAGCGTGCAGTGTTTTTGTATGCCGCCGGCACATCGCCGCCCGTGTTGTAAAGCATCGCCGCCAAGTATCCCGACATATTCTTTTTGTCGATTTTTGTCAGCAAATCTCTGGCTGTGTCGGCAGCTTTCTTTTTCTCGCCTTCATACCCCCACCAGAAATTGTCGATTTGATAGACGAATTTGATATTCTCGTCGCGCTCCAACTTGTATTCGTTAACCCCGAGATCAGGCATATAATATTTCTTCTTCTCGGTATCCCAAACATGGTAGGTCCAGCCGCTCAAATCGCCGTATTCTTTTTCGGTCAGACCATGCAAACTGTTCAAGTAATTATCGCCCGTAAAGCCATATTTTACATTGTGCTTGTTGCAATAATCCAAAATCATCTCCCGAACGGTTTGCCCTTTTTTCATCACAATTTTTTCGTCTTTCGTAAACTGCTCCCCTAAAAGCACTCCACGATGAGACTGTCCGTTCACCGTCAGCGTTACAGTGACCGTATCATTCTGCGTTTGTGCAAAACTTGATGTCGGGAACAATCCCGCAACCATCAGAACGACCATGTAAAGCGACAGGATTTTCTTGATACTTTGTATCCTGTTTTTCGTAAACATATTACCTCCTAAATTTTCATCTCAAAATCAAAACCTTGTGCTTAGATACACCTCCACTCCTAAACTTTTTCCCCGTTAAACTCTTCTTTTCTTCACTTTCAGTCAAACAAAAAACTCCCGAACGATTCGAGAGTTTATAAATGCGCTGACAAACTGCTTTTTGCCAATCAAAATATTTTTGCCATACTCTCCAACCCAGAATAAGTCAACATCATTGGCAGGTCTTCCGGCTTAGAGTCATCCTCCGAACGCCTTCCCATCTTTCGACAGTGGCATCTGTTCATTGTCATCATTACGGCAAAGGTAGCTGCGTGGGAATTTCACCCATCTTCTCTATTAAAAGCTATGCTTACCAATCATTTTACTATATTTTAAATGTACCATTGTTAAAACCTTTTGTCAATAACAGACAAGTGTATGAACTTGTTAAATGTCAGTTAAATCTCAAAATTTGTTGTGAAGTTTTATTATGAGATTCCCGAAGTTGCAACTTGTGTTTCATTATCGGGCGCTTTTTCAGGAGCAAAATCCTATTGCAGCAATCCGTACTTCACCTTGACCCGCTCGATTTTTTCAATCATCGGCTTGGATAAAAACCATAGAAAAAATACGGTCGCAAATGCAAAAATCAAATCAAAGGGCAGACCTTGAACATACGCCACCAAAAACATTTCGCGTGTCGGTCTCGGCTGATACATCAGCACCGATGCAGGATTCATCAAACCGCCGTAGATAAAGAGCACCGCAAAGGCACCGAAAGCGCAGAGCGAGCCCGTCGTCTTTCGTAGCCATCCTTTTTTGTATAGGATGCCCGACAAAAAACCGATGATGCCGAGCGCAAACATCTGCCAAGGCGTCCATGGCCCTTGTCCGACAAACATATTGGACACGAACATCGTCGTTGCACCTGTCAGAAATCCCGCTTCCGCACCCAAACATGTGCCCGCGATAATCACGATGGCGGCGATGGGTTTGAAATGCGGCAGCATGAAAAATGCGGAGCGCCCCGCTATCGCCATCGCGCAAAGCACGGCAATCACGACCAATTCTTTTGCCTGCGGTTTTCTTTCTTCAAAGAGCAACACGAAAGGCAAAAGCGTCTCGAAAATAATCAGCATGCTGATAAAATAATATTTTCGGTCGTTAAGATAATAGATGCCGACATAGATGGTCAGCGGAATTAAAATCAGAATAATCGATGCCGCAATCAGCGTCCTTTTCTTCAACTTTCTGCTCGCACGCTCTTCCTGCACATAATGATTGGGCAAATCCAGATTGCCCGATGGAAAAATTGCGGAGAAGAAGCCGAACAATTCCGCATACAGAAAAATATGCACGATATATCGTTTATACGATGTAAAATTCCTTCCTATATAATAGGTAAGAATAAATAAAACGAAAAAAATGCTCGCCGCTAAAATCTTTTTGCTTGTATCTTTCTTTTTTTGAGCCCGACGATTCGCCACCCATTCATTGCTCGTTTCGATAAAATTGTTGTCATTTGTTTTTTGAATTTTGTTTTCGGATTCTAATTTTGGATTTTCGATTTCAAAATCCGATTTTTGTTTTTGAATTTCATTTTCGAAATTTACTTTTTGAGTTTCTTCTATTATATAGCTCGTTGTCGCCGAATTTTTGCGCTCGATATTTTCGCTCGTCGATAAAACTGCATTTTGTTTCGACAGCAAGATGCTTTTTCCCCCCGACGAATCGTCCGGAATTTTTTTGCCTAAGAGCAAATCTTCTTCCACAATCGCCATCGGCAAAAACTCTCTTACCATACGATTGGTTGCGGTCGTATAATAATTGTTGCCGGCAAAAAAAGCTCTCGGCTGATTCTCCGACACAATGCCCCCGTCGAAAAACATCGCACAGCGGCTCGCATGACTTGCACAAAATTCGACATCATGACTGACCATCACAATCGTGACGCCTTTTTTCTGCAAATTTTTTAGAATGTCCGCCAGCTTTCTTTTGAAAAATCCGTCCAAGCCCTTTGTCGGCTCATCCAAAAACAAAATGCTCGGCTCGAGCAAAAGCACTTTCGCAAGCGCCGCTCGTTGCTGCTCTCCGCCCGACAAATCGTAGGGATGATAGCTCAACAATTTGTGCAGCTCACAACAGTCGATGACCTCCTTGAGCAATTTTTCTTTTTGCACCGAATCGAGTTTGCGATTTTTCAAAACCTCTTCCAAATCCTGCAACAGCGTTTTTTTGACAAATAAATTTTGCGGATTTTGCGGAAGAATCCCCAGCAATCGCTCGAAGCGTTCCTGAAGCGGCATCTTGTCCAACTCTTTACCGCGAATATAGACCTTGCCGCGATTCGCCCGCTGAAGTCCCGACATCAGCGCAAGCGTTGTGGTCTTGCCTGTTCCGTTTCCGCCGACAATCGCATACAATTCACCTTCAAAAATTTTTGCCGAAACCGATTTGACAACATCGGGCAAGTCTTTTTCATATCGAAACCAGACTTCCTTCATCTCAATCACAACTTCTCTTTGTGAAAGCGGATTCTCCGGCGAAATCTCAGGCAACTCGTGTCGACTCGCATAGTCCGCAAACCAACTTTTGCCGTCCTTGACCGTCATCGGACTGCGCTCGCCCGACTCGAGCAAAGAATAAATTCTGGCAGGGGTCGGCAGCGCATAAAACATCGGATGCGCGGTCGTATGAAGTCGGCGCGCAATCCTGTGCACATCTTTTTCGTCAATCACGACCTGTCCGTCCTGCATCAGCAGCGCCCTGTCCGCCATCGGCAGCACTTCTTCCAATCGCTGCTCCGACAAAATAATCGTCACGCCCAATTCTTCATTTATTTTTTTGAGCATCTCAAAAAACTCGCCTGATGCAATCGGATCGAGCTGGCTGGTCGGCTCGTCTAAAAGCAGTACCGTCGGCTGCATCGCCATAATGGATGCCAAATTCAAAATTTGCTTTTGCCCGCCCGACAATTCGCTCACTTTTTTATGAAACCAGGTTTGGATACCGAAAAAAGACGCCATCTCCGCAACGCGCAATCGAATCTCATCGCTCGGCATTCCAAGACTCTCCAGTCCGAATGCCAATTCATGCCACACTTTGTCGGTCACAAGCTGATTGTCCGGACTCTGCGTTACATAGCCGATTTTGCTCGCCTGCTCCCGCTCCGATATCTCTTCCAGCTTCTTCCCTTCAAAATAGATGTCGCCGTTTCGATTGCCGAAGGGTGCAAGCACCGTCTTGAGCTGTTTGAGCAGGGTCGATTTGCCCGATCCCGACATGCCGAAGAGCACGACAAATTCCCCACGAGCAATCGACAAATCAATTGCTGTGAGGGCATTTTGCTCCCGCATCGGATATTGAAAACTGAAATTCTTTATTTCATAACTGTTCATACTTACCTTCATTGAGCCCTAACCGTATCTTAACACTACCGATTGACAAATTGCTCCATCAAATCGACGGACTGATTTTCACTCCATTTTTTGTATCTCAAATTCTCCCACAGATTGTAGGCAAGCGGAAAAGCAATGAGTGCCGCATAGACGACGAGCACCGCATAGGTCGTACTTCCGAGCTGCACTTTGAGCGTCGGGTAATAGCGGTAATACAATACATTTTGCAGCGCGCCGAAAAAAACGACTCCGCCCGTAATCAGCAAAAAAAGCAGCGCTCTTTTATCGTGATTTTCGATTTTGTAAATGGAAAATGAAGTTCGACCTTTGAGCCCATAGCCTCGACTTTTCATCGAATTGGAAGTTTCAATCGAATTTTCGAGCGCCCATGTCGCCATCGCTGAAAGAATCAGCAATCCGTTTTTGGCACGCTGAAAGACACTTCCGTTCGACACATCTCTGCCGATGGAGCGTTGTGCATCCGCAATATTTTTTATCTGCTCGTTGAAGCGCGGGACAAATCGCATCGCCATCGAGAGAATCAGCGAAAATGCCGGAATGATTCGCCCGAAGAGATAAATCAACTTGTCGGATGTGATGAGCTCATTGAAGCAGGAAAACCAACAAATCGAACTGATAATCATCGTCGCCGATGCCAATCCGTAGTAAATCGCCTCGAGAGTCAGCGGATTTTCCGTTCTGAAATAAGTAAGAATGGTTGCTCCCTCATGATTGAACAAAGGATTGACCAGCGCCATCACAACCAGCATCGGTAAAAGATACAAAAGCTGAAAAGAGATGGCTTTTCTTCCTCGCAGATAAATCGAATAGGAAATGCTGCCGAGCAATGAGATCAGCAGACAAGCGGGATGTAAAAAGAACATACCGAATCCTATCACCGATACAAAATATAAAAAATTGACCAAGGGATGGAAGGTCGAAAATCCATCCCCCGTCTTTTTTGTTTGATTTTTCATTCGCCGTCCGCTCCTACAATCGGACCTGCTCCTACATCGCGTCCCAAATCGCAGGTGTAAAGCCATTCGATAACATCGCCCTGCTTGAGCTGGTATCGACTGCAACCGTAATTCGGAAACCATCCGTTGACGCGATAGGTCCAGCCCGAAAGATTGCCTCCGTCAAATTCATACAGATTGTTGATGCCTTGAATATAGGCTGAATTATACATCGGCGTGTTCTTGAATGCCATGTGAATCTTGTTCTTTTTCATTTCTCTTTGCAAAACATTGAACACGCTTTCGCCTTCATAAAAAGTAACCTGAGTCGTTGGAAAAATAACGCCGTCCTTCGGTACGAGCTCCACCTTTTCGGGATTAAGTTTGTCCATATTGTTGAGCAAGGTGTCGCATCGCACGCTCAAAGAAGCCGTCATCTTCTTATCCGTAATTACGGCATCTTGGGGCTCAACCGGCTTCGGCTTGCCCTCAGGAATCGGGTCGGTGAGATATTTATCTTTACCGGTTTGCTTCTCTTCTTTCGGCTCGGATTTTTCTTCCTTTTTTTCGGCAGGCGGTGTCGTCGCCTGATCCTTGCTCTCCTGCTCCTTGCTCGCCTCGTCCTTTTTCTTTTCATCCTTGGATTCTTTTTGCTTTTTATCGTCCGGAATCGGATTTTTCTCCGCCTTCTCTTTCTCCTCGGATGGGTTCTCATTCTTCGGCTGCGTTTGCTCCGAGCTGCCCTGCTCCGGTTTTTGCTCCTCTTCTTCCTTTTTTTCATTTTCGGAAGGCTGTTTTTCACTGTCCGAATTGGAATTTGAGTTTGAATTGGAATTATTGCCGGAATCGCTCGACGAGTCGTTGTATTCTATCTTCGGTTTTTGCGCCGACTCGGTTTCAACTTCTTTTTTGCCAAAGGGATTCTCTCCCCAAAAGAACGACACGCCAAGCAATACGGCAATGAGCCCGACGATGAGCGCTATCTTTTTCTTATCCATTTTTTCACCTATCGAATCAATTCCATCTTGTTCATGAGATTATAAACCGTTTCGGCAACCTCACCGCGCGTGATTTTTTCTCTCGGTCGAATCTTGAGCACCGAATCGCTCCACACGCCGTTTGCATAGCAGAATGCCAAGGATTCTCTCGCCCAATCGCCCGCAGTCGTATAATCTTCAAACTGCGCCAATATGTCACGAATCTCATCCGTGCTGTAATTCGTACGCAAATTTCCTAATCGCGCCGCATTGGTAACCATCACGGCAGCCTCTTGAATCGTAATATCTCCATTCGGATTAAATTTATTATCGCCCACTCCGCTGACGATTTTTAATTGATGCGCAGTGTTCACATAGGACGCGTACCAAGCATTCGGTTTAACATCTTTGAACACATTGCTCGCCTGCTTCGGCTGAATACCCAATCCGTTGAGGACGATGACGGCAAATTCCGCACGAGTTACCTTAAGATTCGGTTTGAATTCATTCTTGCCCTTGCCGTTGACGATGCCACGCTCCGCCAATTTTTCAATCGCATTTTTATATTTACTTTCTTTAATGTCGCTGAAAGTTCTGCCCGGATCAATCACTTCACGCACATTGATAAGCGAATCTCCCGGCGGTTTCGGCGTCGGCTCGCTCGGATTGTCGATGATTAAAAATCCGACAGCATCCTGCATGCGATAGAGCGAACTTTTATTTTGTTTTATACGATTTGCAGCAACTACAGCGTAAAATGCCTGCTCGGTCGCCATCGCATTGACTTCACCCTTCGGACTGTGTTTGAATCCCTGTCCTTTCACATAAAAAGTCATCAGATTATCTAACAGCGAATTGCCGTTTTTCACAAAGCTCTTGCTGTCCAAAGGAATGCCCAACTCGGACAATGCTACGATTGTCTGCGACACGCTCTCTGAATTTTCTTCGCCCCAGCTCGCATAACCGCCTTTTTCATTTTGCAGATTCGAAAGTGTCTGCAATGCTTTCTCGGTTGCTTTTTTGACCTCGGGCTGGCTCTGATATTTTGCCAAAGACTGCAATGTCATCGCGGTCATATCGGGGTCGGATTTTTCTCCGGTGAAAGCCCATCCGCCGTCCGCAAGCTGCTTGTCCAAAATATCTTTCAAATAGCCTTTCTGTGCCGCTTCATAAGCCTCTTTGTCTTTGTCAAGCCAATGTGATGACGCATCCAATGCCAACAATGCAAAGACGGAGCCGTTCACGCCCTGCCATTTGCCTTTTTCCACATTCAAGAGCGGTTTTACCAAATCATATCCGCCGACATTCTTCGGATTGACGCCGAGGGATGAAAGCGCGAGCACCACCCTCGAATACTCGGTGTATTTTTGCTCATGCAAAATCCCTTTCTTGCTCACCACTTCTTTTTCAAGTCCTCGGTAATAATTCTCAAAATAAGTTTTCGGCACCGACTCTCCGCTGCGTGCCAATCCGAGTACTACCCATTCTCCTCCGACTGAGCCCAGCTTCGGCTCTTGAACCGTCGATAACAAATATTTTGTCGTTTCCGATACGACATTTTGTAAATCATGGTTTGCCGCATACGACGGAATCATGCTGAGAAGCAGCATCAACACCGTCAACAGCGAAATTCGACTCTTCCATCCTTTTTTCATAATAACCCTCTTTCCACAAAATTTTTGCACAAAAAAAACGCGCATCATAAGAAGCGCAGTCCGTTTTTACTGCAAAATTTGCATAACCTCGATGCAAATTTCATGTTCAAGCAGGTCGTCCGGCTCATAGCATCGCTATTTACGGTGGCGGGTCCGCATAGGATTTTCACCTATTTCCCCTTTGCATAAGCACTTGAACTCTCTTATACTATATCATATTTTGGCATAAAATCAAATCTTTCGTTAGTATTTAATTTCGTTCGAGTCGTTTTTTTTGCGTTTTAAAAAATTACGCAGCCGATTTCTCCTCTTTTATTGTAACTTTTTTACGATTTAAAACTTTGCTCAAAAAAAGACTTCCTATTATATAGCAATAAGAAGTCCCTATTTTAATTTTCCTCAAGATGCATCGCTCGTTTTTGCTCATACATTCGCTTGTCCGCTTTTTTGATTAAATCGTATATATTCACGAAATCTTCATTGGACGATGCATGGCCGCTCGCATAGCTGATTTGAACGACGCCGCCCTGTGCATTGAACAACTCGATTCGCTCGTTGAGCTCCTTCAAAAACTTTTGCATATCCTCTTCGGTGCAATTTTCGAAGATACCGATGAACTCGTCGCCACCGTTTCGTCCGACGAATCCGAAATTCCTTGCGGTTTCCGCCAACAATTTGGCAAAAGAAACGATAAGAATATCGCCGACATTATGACCGTAGTTGTCATTGGTTTCTTTGAGCCCGTTCATATCGATGGACATCGCCATCAAATCCTTCGGCAATCGTCGAGCTGAAAAACTGTCCAGCTTTCGGTCACATTCGCTGCGGTTCGGAAGTCCAGTCTGTGCATCAATTGCAGCTTTTTTGCCAAGCTCCTCAATACTTTTCTCCAATTTGAACATCCCGAGCACCTGCGAAATATACATCAGGAGCATCAATGACGAGCCGAGCAGCATCGCTCGACGAATATTGCTCGCTTTGACAACCTTCGCCTCGGAATATTTTTCAGCCAAAAATACCGCTTCGTTGGCAATTTTATAATGTTCCTCGCCCAAGTGAGCGAGCTTATCCGAAGAACCGCCGGCTCGTACTTTTAAAATCTCTTCCTGTATTTCATACCAAATATCGCTAAGCTGATTGATTTTATCATGATATTCAACATTCTTGTGATAAATTCTGCTGTCCTTCTCCTCGCCGTATCGAATCTCTCGAAAAATATTTTCGATTTCCAAAATAATGCCGTCCTTTTGGATTCCCATTATCTCAAGCTTGATCAAACGCTGCGTTCCGCCACGGATAATCCCCGTATAATTTACCACGCGCGCATCGCCGTTGATTTCATTGATATAATTGAAAGTATAAAGATTGGTCAAAATAAGCGACACGATGAGAACAAAGACGATGATGATAGATGTTCTCGATTTTTTTATATGTTTATTTCTCATAAAAAAGAATTCGTCCTCCTACAAACTGATACCCATTTTTCGTTTCAAAAAACGGATGGTTTCTCAAAACAAAACCGTTGAACTTTCACTTAGGTTTTTATTTTATTTTCTATTTGCTATTTTGTCAAGTCTTTTTTTGTTTACGATAACGCTCCCCCTAAATAAAAAACCTGAGTGCTACACATCAAGTATTACACTCAGGTTTTATTTTTAAATATCGTCAAATTCCGTTTCAGTTTCGATTACTTCAACCGCTTCCATCATATCCACGATTTCAGCAGTCGGCTCGGTGATTTCTTCTTGGACTTCTTCCACCGTCGGTTCGCCACCCAGAATTTCAATCGCCTTGTATCGCTTGAGACCCGTTCCCGCAGGAATCAGTTTCCCGATGATGACATTTTCTTTAAGACCGATCAGATTGTCCTTGCTTCCTTTGATGGCAGCTTCGGTCAATACTCTGGTCGTCTCTTGGAATGATGCCGCCGACAAGAAGGAATCCGTCGCAAGCGACGCTTTGGTAATTCCGAGCAAAGTCTGCTTGTAGGTTGCCGGCTCCAAACCTTCCGCTTCCAGCATCGCATTGGTTCTTTTCACCTCTGCCACGCTGACAAGAGAACCGGAAAGGAATGAACTGTCATTCGGCTCTTCAATTTTTACTTTGCCAAGCATCTGGCGCGCGATGATTTCGATATGCTTGTCGTTTACATCAACCCCTTGCAGCTTATACACACGCTGGACTTCTTTTACAATATAGTCCTGAACGCCCGTTACGCCTTTGACTCGCAAAATGTCTTGCGGATTGATGGATCCCTGCGTCAACTGGTCGCCCGGCTCAACGCGCTGTCCGTCTTCCACTTTGATAATGGAGCCGTAAGGAATTTGATATTCATGCTCTACGCCGTCGTCGGCGATGACGATGATATCGCTACGCTTTCCTTTTTCGACGAAGTGAACAACGCCCGCCACTTCGGTGATGGTTGCCAATCCTTTCGGTTTTCGAGCTTCGAAAAGCTCCTCAACCCTCGGAAGACCTTGCGTGATATCGCCGCCGGCAACTCCGCCCGTATGGAATGTTCTCATCGTAAGCTGAGTACCCGGCTCACCGATGGATTGCGCTGCGATAATTCCGACCGCTTCACCCACATTGACATTTTTGCCGGTCGCCAAGTTTCGTCCATAACATTTTGCACAGACTCCATGCTTGGATTCGCAGTTGAGTACGGTACGCAAGACTACGGATTCAATTCCCGCCGCGATAACCGCTTCCGCTTTTTCCTCGGTAATCATGTCTTCGCTGTGGACAATCACTTCTTTGGTTTGCGGATGAACGATGTCGCTGACCGGATATCGTCCGACGATTCGGTCATATAATTTTTCTATTTCTTCATTTCCGTCTCGGAATGCTCGTACTTCGATTCCTTCAGTCGTTCCGCAATCCAACTCTCGAATGATGACATCCTGCGAAACATCGACCAATCTTCTCGTCAAATATCCGGAGTCCGCCGTTCTCAGCGCCGTATCGGCAAGTCCTTTACGCGCACCATGCGATGATGTAAAGTATTCCAAAACGGTCAGTCCTTCACGGAAGTTGGATTTTATCGGAATCTCGACCGTCTTACCGGATGCATTCGCCATCAGACCACGCATTCCCGCAAGCTGACGAATTTGGTTTTTGGAACCACGCGCTCCCGATACCGCCATGATGTTGATATTGTTCAAGTCACCGAGATTTCTCATCAGCGCATCCGTTACCATATCCGTCGTCTTCGACCAAGTTTCGATAACGCGGTCATAGCGCTCGTCGTTGGACATCAATCCGCGACGATATGATTTTTCATAAACCGCAACCTTTTGCTCCGCCTCGGCAATGAGTGATTTTTTCTCTTCCGGAATTTCCATATCCGCTACGGAAACGGTAATCGCTCCCTTGGTCGAATATCGGAATCCGAGATTTTTTACCTTGTCGAGCATCAGCGCGGTTTCCGTATTTCCATGTCGTCTGAAGCATCTGTCGATTACTTTGCCGAGCTGGCTCTTGCTCAAGACAAAATCCACTTCGAGTGAATATTTGTCCACTTCTCGATTGATATATCCTAAATCCTGCGGAACATTTTGGTTGAAGATGAATCGTCCAACGGTCGATTCCACCAACTGACCTTTGTCTTCCGCATCCAGTTTCACACGCACTTTGACGCGCGCATGAAGATGAACTTGCTTATTGTAGTACGCCAAAATCATTTCATTGTAATCTTTGAAAATCATTCCCGTACCTTTTGCTCCCGGCTCTTCCATCGTCAAGTAGTAGGAGCCGAGCACCATATCCTGTGACGGTGTCGTAATCGGCGAACCGTCTTTCGGTGCCAAAATATTGTTCGGCGAGAGCATCAGGAATCTTCCCTCTGCTTGAGCCTCTACGGACAACGGCACATGGACCGCCATCTGGTCGCCGTCGAAGTCCGCATTGTATGCCGTACAAACGAGCGGATGCAATTTGATTGCTTTTCCTTCCACGAGTACCGGCTCAAATGCTTGGATTCCCAAACGGTGAAGTGTCGGCGCACGATTCAGCAGCACCGGATGCCCTTGAATAACTTCTTCGAGCACATCCCACACTTCCGGACGCACTTTTTCCACCAAGCGCTTTGCATTTTTGATATTTTGCGAATATCCCCGCGCTACGAGCTCATTCATGACAAATGGTTTGAACAGCTCAAGCGCCATCGTCTTCGGCAAACCGCATTGATAGAATTTGAGCTCCGGTCCGACGACAATAACCGAACGACCGGAATAGTCGACACGCTTACCGAGCAGGTTTTGTCTAAATCGACCCTGCTTCCCTTTGAGCATGTCCGAAAGCGATTTGAGCGGTCGGTTGCCCGGTCCCGTAACCGGTCTTCCTTTTCGACCATTGTCTATCAAAGCGTCAACCGCTTCCTGCAACATTCTTTTCTCATTGCGCACGATGATGTCCGGCGCGCCGAGCTCAAGCAATTTTTTCAAACGATTGTTACGATTGATAACGCGTCGGTACAAATCGTTGAGGTCGGAAGTTGCAAATCGACCGCCGTCAAGCTGTACCATCGGACGAAGCTCCGGCGGAATTACCGGCACCACATCGAGAATCATCCACGACGGGTCATTGCCTGATTGGCGAAGCGCATCGACCACTTCCAAACGACGAATCGTTTTGACACGCTTTTGACCGGTCGCATCTCTGAGTCGCGCTTTGAGTTCTTTGGAAAGCTCCTCCAAGTCAATTTTTTGCAAAATTTCCTTGATGGCTTCCGCACCCATTTTCGCAACAAAAGAATTACGGCCGAATTTATCAATCGCATCGCGATATTCTTTTTCCGTCAGCAAAGTGTTTTCCACAAGGTCGGTCTCCATCGCGTCGATGACGACATAGTTGGCAAAGTACAATACCTTTTCCAACAATCGCGGAGACATATCCAAAAGCAATCCCATTCGAGACGGAATGCCTTTGAAATACCAAATGTGAGAAACCGGCGTTGCCAATTCGATATGACCCATACGCTCGCGTCGAACTTTCGCTCTGGTTACTTCAACCCCACATTTGTCACAGATTACTCCCTTGTGTCGAGCTCTGTCTTTTTTGTATTTTCCACAATGACATTCCCAGTCCTTGGTCGGGCCGAAAATTGCCTCGCAGAACAAACCGTCTTTTTCCGGTTTGAGCGTTCTATAGTTGATTGTTTCCGGTTTCTTTACCTCGCCGTAAGACCATTCGCGGACTTTGTCGGACGATGCCAAACCGATTCTTATTGATTCAAAATTTTCTAATTCAAACAAGGAGTGTCGCTCCCTTCATTTTTAATTCATACGGAAATTGTGAGCAAAAGTTAAAAATCCTCATCGTCGTCGTCATAGAAGTCATTGTCGTCATCGATGATGTCGTCATCATCCTGCTCCGGTATCTCATAGTATGCGCTGTCCGAGCTTGCATCTCGTGTAATATCCACCTCAATCATATCGTCGCGCTCTTCTTCGACATACTCTTCTTTCACAATCGAATCCGATACCACATAGTCATCCACTCCATCGCGAACTTCGATTTCTTCATCATTTTCAGTAAGCAATTTTACATCCAAGCAAAGCGATTGAAGTTCCTTGATAAGAACTTTGAACGACTCCGGAATGCCCGGCTCCGGAATATTTTGTCCTTTGACAATCGACTCGTAGGTCCGCACACGACCCACGACATCGTCCGATTTTACCGTCAGGATTTCCTGCAAGGTATGCGCCGCACCGTAAGCCTCCAGTGCCCAAACCTCCATCTCTCCGAAACGCTGTCCGCCGAACTGCGCCTTACCGCCGAGCGGCTGCTGCGTAACCAGAGAATATGGCCCGGTGGAACGAGCGTGGATTTTGTCATCAACCAAGTGATGCAGTTTGAGCATATACATGTAGCCCACCGTCACGCGATTGTCAAAATACTCACCGGTTCGTCCATCCTGAAGCTGGATTTTACCATCTCTATCATAACCCGCCAATTCAAGTGCGTTAAAGATGTCCTCTTCGTTCGCTCCGTCAAATACCGGCGTTGCGACATGCCAGCCTAATTTTTTGGCGGCAAGTCCGAGGTGAACTTCAAGCACCTGACCGATGTTCATACGCGAAGGTACACCCAGCGGGTTGAGTACAATTTCAAGCGGTGTTCCGTCCGGCATGAACGGCATGTCTTCCTCAGGGAGAATTCTTGAAATTACCCCTTTGTTTCCATGGCGACCCGCCATTTTGTCACCGACATTTATTTTTCTCTTCTTTGCAATGTAGCAACGAACCAATTCGTTTACGCCCGATGGCAATTCGTCGCCTCTTTCTCTGGAGAACACTTTGATATCCACGATGATACCCGATTCTCCATGTGGAACTTTGAGCGAAGTGTCTCGAACTTCTCTCGCCTTTTCCGCAAAAATCGCTCGAAGCAATCTCTCTTCCGGCGTGATTTCCGTCTCACCCTTCGGCGTAACTTTTCCGACTAAGATATCGCCCGCTTCCACCTCGGCTCCGATTCGAATGATTCCGCGCTCGTCCAAATTCTTGAGTGCATCTTCTCCGACATTCGGAATATCTCGAGTGATTTCCTCCGGTCCGAGTTTCGTATCACGCGCCTCGGATTCATATTCTTCGATATGAATCGTTGACAATCTGTCCTCGCGAACCAATCGCTCGTTGATTAGAATCGCGTCCTCATAGTTGTAGCCTTCCCAAGTCATAAAACCGATTAGGCAGTTTCTTCCCAATGCGATTTCACCATGGTCGGTCGCCGGTCCGTCCGCGACCACCTCGCCGACTTCAACACGGTCGCCCACATTCACAACCGGAATTTGATTGATGCATGTTCCCTGGTTTGACCTTTTGAACTTGAGCAATTTATACAAATCCTGCGAGCCGTTGTCCGTTTTGATAACGACTGCATTTGCAGAAACCTTTTGCACAACACCCGCATTTTTTGCGACGACCACTGCACCGGAGTCTACCGCTGAGCGATACTCAATCGATGTTCCGATAATCGGTGCCTCTCTGCGAACAAGCGGTACCGCCTGACGCTGCATGTTCGAGCCCATCAGCGCACGGTTCGCGTCGTCGTTTTCCAAGAACGGAATCATCGCCGTCGCGACCGAAACCACCTGCTTCGGCGAAACATCCATAAAGTCAACATCCTCACGCGGAATCAGCTGAACCGAACCGGCAACGGTTCGACAAGCCACACGCTCGTTGACAAAATGACCTTCCGCATCCAATGGCTCATTGGCCTGTGCACGAATATATAAATCTTCCTGATCTGCCGTCAAATAAATAATTTCATCGGTAACAATTCCTGTTTTTTTGTCCACCTTTCGATAAGGCGACTCGATAAATCCGTATTCGTTGATTTTTGCATACACCGACAAGGAGTTTATCAATCCGATATTCGGACCCTCCGGCGTCTCAATCGGACACATTCTTCCGTAATGCGAATAGTGAACATCTCGCACCTCAAATCCCGCTCGGTCTCTTGACAAACCGCCCGGCCCGAGAGCCGACAATCTTCGCTTATGCGTAAGCTCGGACAACGGATTGTTCTGATCCATAAATTGAGAAAGCTGTGAAGAGCCGAAGAACTCTTTAATCGCCGCCGTCACCGGACGAATATTGATAAGCGAGTTCGGAGTCAATTCCATCGTATCCTGAACCGTCATACGCTCCCGCACGACACGCTCCATTCTCGACAGACCGATTCGGAATTGGTTTTGCAAAAGCTCACCGACCGAGCGAACTCGACGATTGCCCAAATGGTCGATATCGTCCACATGTCCGACGCCGCTCAACAAGTTGAACTGATAGCTCACCGATGCGACGATGTCTTCCACCGTAATATGCTTCGGCACCAATCGACGCTTGTTCTTGCTCAACAGTTCCAAAAGCTCCGCATCATCCTTCGCCTCTGCCAAAAGTTCCTGGAGCACCGCAAAGCGAACCTTCTCCTTAATTTTCAGGTGGCTGATGTCAAAATTCACATATTTATTTATATCAACAAATCGGTTTCCGACAATCTTCACCTCTTTGTCATCATCGCTGTAAACGAAAACCGAATCCAATCCGGTATCTTCAATCTCGCCGCATTCATCGAAATTCAATCGATAGCCTTTCGGGAACATCATCTCGCCCGTATTCGGATTGAATACATCGCGGGACAAGACTCGACCCGTCGCTCTGCCCGAAATCGCCAGTTTTTTATTAAATTTGAAACGACCGACTTTCGCAAGGTCATATCGTTTCGGGTCAAAGAACAATGAATTGAACAAAGACTCAGCCGATTCCAAAGTCGGTGGCTCGCCCGGACGAAGCTTTTTATACATTTCGATAAGCGCCTCTTCTCTCGAAGTCGTGCTGTCCTTACCAAGCGTCGCCTCCAATCGCTCGTCCTCTCCAATCAAGTCACGAATCAAATCATTGGTCGTATACCCGAATGCTCTAAGCAGCATCGTAATCGGTTGTTTTCGATCGCGGTCCACTCGAACCGAAACAATATCATTCGAATCCGTTTCATATTCAAGCCAAGCTCCACGATTCGGGATAACCGTTGCAGAAATCAGTTTTTTCCCCGACTTGTCAATCTCCTGCGCATAATATACGCCCGGAGAACGCACCAACTGACTGACGATAACACGCTCGGCACCGTTGATAATAAATGTTCCCTTATCTGTCATCAATGGAAAATCCCCGAGGAACACAGGTTCTCCACCCTCATTTTTCACTATCTTCGAGCCGTCTTCATCCGGTACTATCAACTTCACGCGCACGCGCAACGGGCTCGCGTAGTTGACATCACGCTCTTTACTTTCTTCAACATCGTATTTGGACTCGTCCTCCAAATAGTAGTCTACAAATTCCAATCGAATATTACCGGTATAATCTTCAATCGGAAAAACTTCCTCAAAAACTTCACGCAGTCCTTCTTCGATAAACCATTTGTAAGAATCCAGCTGAATCTCAATCAGATTCGGCAAACTCGTCACTTCGTTTATCCTTGAAAAACTCATTCTCTCTCGTTTTCCGATTTGAATAGGATGTGGATGTGGCATTCAGATTTCACCTCTCAATAAATTAAAAAGAATCTAAAATAAGTCATAATTACCCATTTTGTTCTATTAGCATTATTGTAGTTTATCACATTTGAGACGATTTTTCAAGGTACTTTTTGTCGTTTGGGAAATTTTTCTTGACAAGACAGCTGATTTTGTGGTAGCCGAGAAACTTTTTGCGTTGAAACTTTTGCGAGGAAGTGTCATTTTGTAGGGAACGGTGGCAGTAGGTTACGGACATACAATCTCCCTGCGGTCGTTGTATATCTCGTCAACCCATGCATGTGACCTACCAAAGATTTTCATCACTCTGCTTGAAAATCCGGTTAGTCTAGAATCCCACCGTTCCGCCGTTCCATCGGAACGGAAATATGTAAATTCGTTTCTGTACTTTAAATTCAATCCAAAGGTGTAGTTCCCCTCTCAAATTTATCTTGAATAACTTGTAGGGAACGAAGACCTCTTCGTTCCGCCGTTCTATCGGAACGGATTTATGTAAATTCGTTTCTGTACTTTAAATTCCTCACTTGGTTTCAAATTCCCAAAATCCATTTCAAAACAAAAAAGAATCCGCAGCATCGCGAATTCCATTATACATTTCTTGTTTCAGTCGGTTGTTTGAAAAGGCAAATCATAATCCTTAGAGGGAAGGTAAAACTAATAGCTTTTCAAGAGGTTGAAAAGCTATATGAAAAGATGGCAGAGGATGTATCAATTCCTTAGAGGGAAGGTAAAACAACCGAAGTTATCAGCTGTTGAGAAATTACATATTTATTCTATCACAGATTTATGCCCTTTTCAAGCCTCAAAAGTCGGTCGACCTCCCGCAGTCGGAATCCCGAAAAGCATTCATTTTTCAAAATTCCTTCTCCGAGTCAAAATTTGAGTATTCATCGACCGACTTTTTTGCCGAAAAACGACCAAAAATGCCATTTTTTACCATCATCGATAACCATGCAATCCAGTCAGCACAATTCGTCAGAGGCCGACCGACTTTTTTGGTTTAAAAAATCCCTTCCTAATATATAACTCTTTTCTTTGTTCTTTATCTATAAATTTTTGTAAAATGCCAAGACTTCTTTTCCGGTGAGCTTATCAATATCAATTATTTGGATATCTAGTTCTCGGCATCGATGGTACATGCTGCAATTCTCAATTATGGTATCTGTCGTTGCGATTACTTTTTTGGCATATTCTCCTGCAAACTCGGACGCATATACTTCCAACTCATTAAGCGCCGATGCGTTGACATCTTTCATCTTGCATGAGATAAAAATCGGCACTTCGTTTTTCATCAAAATGATGTCGATCTCGTTGATGACATTGTAAGTTGTTTCTTTCCCATCCCAATCAATTTTTACGCTCTGGTATACTTCCGAAAAGAATCCGGATTTTTTTGCAACGGCATATAGGAATGCTTCAAGCCAATTTCCGGTGGTCATTAACATTTCTTTTGAAAACTCATCTGCTATTTGCAAAGAAACCCACTCTCTGTCGTGTTTTTTATATACTTTCAGATGGTATATAAAATTGTTTTCCTCCAATTTTTTCAATGTAGCGATATCCACATGTTGTTTTTTATTTTGACTTTTAAACTGTATCGGCGCAGCAATCGTGTACTCATCCAAAAAATAGTTTTGCGCCTTTGCCTTTTGAAAAAAAGATGTTGTCATTTTCCATGTTTTCTGATTCGAAAAAACATATTGCCCCATCCGAATAATATTCTCAAATCGCTCGCTGTCGGGAGCTGTATGCATATTTCCTGTAATATCACCGCCATGTAGCCGGACAATTTCTCGAAATGTAATGGGGGGTAACTTGATATGATGAATTGTATATTTGCCATCGTCCCATTTCATGATTGTTTTTTGAATCGGATCGATATTGATGATGTCAAAATCTCTTTTTTCGCAGCATTCTTTGAGATACAGATTTACAATCTCTTCTCCACCGTACAAATCCAGCGTGGTGTCGGGCTCTTTTCGCTTTGCAATGATGTCAACCGCATTCTCTAACTGCTTGAAACTTTTGAAGTCAACCGATATAAATTGTATTTCCGTTTCAGGCAATCTTTCACGCAAAACATTTCGGTGTCCCTGCAGGTGGTCTTTCGGTACATCGTGATGATGTATAAAAATCACTCGCTTGGGCTGAAAGTAAAGTGCCCCAAAAATATTTTTACGAAAATCTTGGCTATCGTATATTTCAATGAGTTGCATTTTTCCTCCATTAAACTTACATTAAACCATTTTAATTCATGCTACAAAGTTTTTAATCAGTAAATTCTCTTTCTTTACATTCCAGTTTTTTTACATTTCTGTTGTTTGTCTTCTTTTTTGCCCCAACATATCCAAAATTTATATGCTTTAAAAACGAAGTAGCCTACAGATAAAGAGACAAGTATAAAGAAAAATAGCCAATTATATTTGAATACGATATCTTCAAATCGGTCTAGTTGTACACATTCGGAAAAAGGCCATGTATGTTCATTAAACGGCTCCATTCTATCCCAAATCACAGACAATAGAGCTATCAATATTCCTAGAAATCCCAAACTTCCTGCAATTTCATTAAGTTTCTGCTCCTGCTGAACATTGGCATACTCATACAAACTCTGTAATTGGTTATCCAGCTCTTGTTTTTCTTCAAAGACATAGAGTTCTTCTTGCAATTTCTTATAGAGTTCATAACCTTGTTCTTGCGGAGTGACTTCAAACAACAGAAATTGATTTTTGAAAAGAATATAGTCTTTTTGAAGTTGTTGAAGGTTTTCAACATCAAATTTTTGGCTCTCTTCGCCGGCTCTTTTTGAGAATCGTAAAAGTTCTACTCTTTGCATCAATACAATTGCTGCCATCTCAACATATTCTACAAGCATAGGAGTAATCACTGCCGGAATTGGCACATCAGGCGTAGTAATACAACCGAATGAATGTTGTGTTATCGCATGAATTGTTCCGCATTCAATCCATCTGGAATAAATGGCTTTTCGTAATAGTTCCGCCCGCATCGTTTGGGATTGACAACTCGCCGATCTGTTGTCAATATAAATAATAGAATATAGTTTGTCTGAAATCTCTTTCTCATATTCATAAGCATATTTAAATTTTTCCTCATCAAATTTTTTTATACTTTGAATCAGTCCCGCATTTTTTACAATATAACAGACAAACATTCGATCATCCATCAAATATCCAACATCTCGTTTTTCAATTTGCCCCCTCCCGGTTAATGTACATTCTTTTTTCGTTGAGCAATTATATTTAAGAAGCGATTCGATAAAGATCGCAGGATCTTGTCTGATTATTTTTTCTCTCCAACAGTTCCTTTGTTTGCCCCAAGTTTGTGAGTCCCCATCACCAAAGTCATTCCACATTCTAGTAAAATTAAGATCTTGTAACCAAAATTCATTCTCAAAATTGTTTGGAATAAATTCAGTAGTGTTATCTTTTTCAATTCGAATTCCAATTCCTTGAGCACATTCAGAGTAACAAACCCTCTTAGTTGTTTTATCCACTCCGGACAGCCATGGTGGGTACAACCTTCGTCCATATTGGTTTATACTTTTAATATCCTCAAGTTCAGGATATTTTGTATTCTGTGTATAAATCATTAGAAGATAAGTTTCTTTCGAGCTATATTTTTTTTCGTTCTTTTTTTTCTTTTCCTCCTGTTTCTTTTGTTTGCTCTTAAAATATCCTCTTAATCGTATCTTTGATATTTCCAACTCATATTTTCTTCTGTCGTCAATGTGTATTTCGTAATATGAGACTTTGCATTCTTCAATCGGTTGAAACCTATAATTTGTAACTAAACTTTCCTCTTTTTCACCATTGCTATTTTGTCCACATTCATCTTTTTCCTCTTTTTCAAGGTTAAGAATGATTTGTCGTGCATCATTATTGAAATATCGTCTAAGCATATATCTTTCTTTTATTTCTTGCTCAATTTCTACTTTCAACTTATCTTGACCAATATTTCTATTTTCCGGAATTGTATCAACAAATTCTTCTTTCCAAGCATCGGATAACTCAAATCCGGCATCCATCTCCAACGGTATCATAAAAATATGGTCACTATATACAGTTCTATCTTTTTTGTTTTGCTTTTTTCCCTTTTCCTTTGCTCCGGCTTCCACTCTAACTACCCTCCATTTCGATATATTCTTCGTAATTTACCAGTACATCCACCAATGCATTATGGATGCTGCTTTGATAATTTTTTTCACCCGCCAATGCATCAGCATTGATTTTTACCGAATACCAATCGTGCAATCGTTCGGCAAAATCTATTTTGTCATGCATCGTGATTTCTTCGTTTTTGGACATTTTTTCAAAAAACCGAAATTCTACCGGATATGGACTTTCCGCTAAAAGAAAATTGTTTGTGTTTTCATTTTCTAATTGCAAAGCTTCTTTCAAAATCTTTGCCGATTCCTTCAGTAGATTATTCTCTCCCGAAACCGCCTTTTCAATCAAATATGTTTTTTCTTTTTGCTCTGGATTTTGTGTAAAACGACTTTTGATTTTCTCATAATCCACCAGATTTTTCAAATCCATGCGCGGAATAACATTCGCGGTAACAAACGGATGAACATTTTTCAAATTTTGAACATCTTCGCGCCGAATGTAATAGGCATGACAAGACGAACTTTGCCGGTTATAAAACAAGAGCGCAAAAGACAAGTATTCTCCATAAAGTCCCGTCGTTTCGCAGTCGATAAAAATCAGATTATGCTTTTTGAGTTTTTGCAAATTATGTTCCTTGACATATAGTGGCCACGGGCTCGATTTTTCGATTGTAGCCGCAATTTCAGGTTCTTTATGGATTTTTTGCATAAAAGCTTGGCTGAATATCTCGCAAATTTCTCGAATCGATTGTTGCGTTTGCTCTTTGGATGAATTTTTTAATTCGATGACGAAACCTTCGGCTCGCTCTTTATAATTTTTGAGCGACACAAAGTAATCCGCTATATCGGTTTGAGGTATTTCTTGTTTTTCGCTTTTCGAATTATCTCCCATAAATTCTTTTATGCACAAGAAAACAGCCGGTTGTTTTTCGATTTGCTCGATTGTTATTTTTTGCAGTTTTTCCATAAGTCACCTCTGATAAGTAGGAGTGGTCGCCGTCCACAAGTCGAAGGAGCGACCACTCGATTGATTTTTGCACTCTGCAAAACGACATTTTATCGTCTATATTGTTCCACTACTCCATAATTCCGTAGCCGACATTGGTTTTTGCACCCACACCGAAATCCTCAAGTATCTTTTTATATGCAACTTTCTTGCTTTCCGCTGCTATTTTTTTACCACTCGAGAGAATGGAGTCTTTTAATGAAAAGAAGAACTCTATCTCCGTCTCCGGTGCAATTGCCAAAAACTTAAGCACATTCGGACTTTGTATTTTGGACGGATGGGGTGCCAGAAAATCTTGTTTTAAAAATGGTTTTTGATTTTGCGGAACTACCATCGCTCCATAGAACACATCTCTTTTCCCCATAGGAATTTCAACTTTTACAACTTCTCCGTCTTGAACCCTTTTGATACCTTGGGCATCTTTTTCAATTTGTTTTCCCTCAAACAGTACATCCAGAATTTCTTTTTTATCCTCCGAAGATAAATCATCTTCCAAGCGGAAATAATCTTCAAAAGTAATCTGTTGAATATCCTTATCTTGACTTGTTTTTTCCATTTCATCTTGAGACAACAATTTCTCGATCACACTTCGAATAGCTCCTTTAAGCGAACTTCCGCTAATGAACGGAATACCTGTTACATAGTCAAAACTCATTCCCAGCTGAATATCTCCTTTGAAGGCAGTTCCGTGAGGATTACCCAAGCCGATTGCTAAACCGGGATAACCGGTTTTCAATTTAAAGCATTGAAATCCAAGTTTTTCTTCCTCATTCAATTGATTGAGCCATAACAAATCAAGATTCATTTCCTTGCCTTTTTTCGAAAGTTCCACCATATCATCGTAAGCATGATCAAACTTTTTCTTCAAAGTCTCACCATCTTTGTCCCGCTGCTCTAATCTACTGTAGTTTTCTATACGCTGACCATCCTCTGATTTAAATATCGCTCGATAATAGAGTTCTTTGTTGAAACGGTAATCCAAGTTTTGGGATTCATAAATCACATTGTTAGTTCGTTTGATTTGCACCGGTCTATTTTGTTCTCCTGATTTTCCTTTTGCATTTTGTTTCGTAGGTTGAGGAGCTCTGTTTTTATTCTCGTTATTCATACGCACCTCTTTACTTAAACAGATTAATTGATAATTTTACCGCTATTGCAGCACTTAACACCTTTTCTTCTATCATACTCTCATTACCATTGTTTATTTCGCTTGCTACAAAATCAAATAGGTTCTCTTGATTTTGAATATCTCGGTTTTGAATATCTTGTTTTTCGGATTCTTTAATAACCTTGTGAATCATGTTTAATAAATAAACTCGCACTTCTTTTGCACTTTCTTTGTCCGCATCAACATTTAATTCTTTTTCCGAGTTTCCTCCCGAATTGGATTCGTTTGAGCTTGGAGCATTGCTAAAAAAAGCAATCGCAGAAAGTAGACTTCCTGAGGATATTGCCGCCCCGAATGTTGCTATTTGACCACGAATTGATGTAGATTTGTTGGGCGGGCAATTTTTCATACAGTCATAAGCAATTTTCAGATATTTTTCAACTAAATATTTATTCATTCTTGAACCTCCTCTACCCTTGCCAAACCAAATCCGACCGTTGCATTTGCACCAAATTGAGCCAAAGGATACTTCTTTATACTATCAAAAAACTTTGTAACGCCATTTTCTACCGGCGGCATAGCTAATGTGTAGAAATAAAATATTGCTCCATGAGGTACATATTCTTCATACCAAAGGTTTTCACTTTTTCCGTTGTTCAGACAGTTGCGAGCTTGAACAGGATAACGATGTTTTCTCATAATATCTTCTGTCACAATAATTACATCTACATCCTTTCCAAACCAGCCATCAAGAAAATCCTTCAAGGATTTCTCTGCTTTTTTACTTACCGGCTCACATCCTTCAACCGAAATTGATTCTTCATTACTGTTCGTGATACATTCCTTTAAGTTTTTTATTTCTTCCCTAGCCTCTACATACTCTATTCGTCTTAAAGATTCCTCTAAAACAAATAATTGTTCAAGCATCCCCGGACTTGTCACCATATAGAAACTTTTACTTCCTTTGGATGCTCTCATCGGAATCGCAAGCAAATAGGCATTTGTAAATTTAACATTTCCTTGTTCCGTTTCTTCTGCATTCTTTCCTTTTCCAAATATGAAGTCAATATCTGTTGAAGGAACTCCGGATCCCACAAAATGTTCTCTTAATGCACCTTTTACACCTGTTGAAAAAATCACGGGATAATTGTTAACCGGATCTCTTTCAATTTGATTGTCTATAATATTGTAATTTGATTCCCCATCCCCTACATGAAGATTGGTTATACATTTAACTCTATAACATTTTATCGCTGTCATTGTCGTTCTCCTTTATATTTTTATAAGATTGTTCATTCCGATCATTTGTCTGTGAGCATATTCCGCATTAAATTCTTCTAAAATATCATTGCCTTTTACACAAATTACTCCACCTGCTGTTATGATAGTTCTTGTTGCAGAAGGATTGTAGATATTTATAGCTCGATTCAGACTTTGCTTTTTATAATTTGTTTTTAAATTTCTAAAAAAGTCACTATTTGTAACAGAGAATATTGACTTTTCAATTGGTCTGTCTAATAGTGTGTCTGAAGCAACATAGTAAATATGATGCTCTTCTCTTGATAGATCATCCGCAAAATACTTTTTTGATTGCAATGCAACTCGGATTCTTTTTTCCAAAAAATCCTCTCCGGCATTTTCCAAGAGCTGAATATCCACATGGAAAGCGCATTTCCCGCTACCAATTGTCAATATATCTTCAGATGGCCTCATCTCATCACTGGAAAGGGTCAGTATAAATGCAAAAGAATAGCGATGGGAACAGTCGTCCTCCACTTTATTATTAAAAGTAAACATTTTTTGTTTGAAATACCCATCTTCGGTAAGCTGCTTATTTATGCGACTCTTATTTTTTTCTACAAAAATATCTTTTTTTGATACGAGCTCACAATTGCTTCCGCTTTTATCAATCTTTAGAAATTTCTCGGCAGGATCATATTCTTTAACATCAAAGTCTTGAAAAACAAACTTCTTTGCCGTTTCACTCTCGCATCCTAATCCATACTCTTGCAAAACATAAGGTTCAAATATTTTGTCCGATTTATGCGACTGATTGAGAGGACATGGGATATATATGTTGTCTTCATCATCCATTACAAACACCGAACCGATTTTTTGTATTATGCCAAAAGATTGTTTTTTTTTGTCAAGTTCAAAACTTTTTGCTCCAATCAATTTTCTGTCAATTAAAAATTTATCATTCAATCCAGGTTTTTGTTTTTGAAGCAAAAAGCGAATGCTCCCCAATAATGTTGTTTGGGACGGATAGAGTTTGGAATGCACGAAATAAGGAATTCGCTCGTTTTTTCGCCCGAAACCGAGATTTCGCTCCGAACCGAAAAACCATGGATCAATTGCTCGAAGTCGAACTAAATAATGTTGTTGATTACTCATCTTTTGCTCCTTCCCCAAAAAATTTTGCTAATCGTAAGAGTGATGTTAATTCCTTAGTCGACAAAATCTGTTCTTCTCCTTCTTGTTCATTTTGCGGATCTCTTTTTGAACGATTACGATTTTCAGTTTCTCTCCAATGGGCAATCGCCAAGTTTTTAATTTGCTCTACATACGGATTTTTAAAAGTAATTTCATCATTAGTTTTATTCTCTGCGTCCTCCTCCACATGGCGATCAAACATATTGTAAAAGAAGTTTTTTATTCGTTCTTCTCCTTCATTAAATGCAATATCGTATAAGACTTCAAATTCATGCAAATGATATAAGATGGAGTTTACCACTTCTTCCTCATCTTGTAGATGAATAAGCTTTATCAATTCAGATTCGACTTCGCTGTTATTATATAATGGAACGGATATCTTGCTTCCACTATTTTTCGTAAGTTCGATTACTTTTGCGTTTTTTCTTCCTTTTGCCTCCACAAAAAGTAAAAAAAGTGTTTGTTTAAGAGCTTCATACAATGGCGACTTGTGATAATTGAGTGTAATACCAAATGAAAGTGCCAACTTTCTCTCGGCAGTCACTCCCTTTTCTCCGGTTATTTTATTGATGAAGTTATCATCAAAATATTCTCGGAACAATGCATCAAGATCTTTGCAAAGCTCCATTACAGTTCTACCTTGTTCTCCTTCTGCTTTGTTGGAATATAGTGGTGCCATGAACAGCAAATCATCTCCACCAGCATATACCGTTACTCCACCAAATTGATGAATTGTTTTTGCCGCTTCTTGAGAAAACTTCATACATCGTTCAGAAAATAATTCTAAGTTTTGATTAGCCACTTTTTCAAGAACTTTCCCCATGTTGTCTCCATCGGCTTGCACTAATGCGAAGTAGCGATAAGGTTTGTCAAAGTCCGTTTTTTGTTCCGCTTTTCTTCGACCATCAGCTCGCTTATTCTCTTTAAAATCGCTTATCTTATTATGCGTTGCAATTTGTGTAATGTTACGGATAGCAAGAGTATTCCCTTCTCCTTTTGTAAGAAGCGGGAACGCTGCCTTTCTCTCCTCATCAGTTACATTTCTAAGTTTTGAAACGATATCTTTTATATATTGAGAGTTTTTAACTCTCCTAAAGTGAAAAAGTAATTTCCACTTGGCGGGAGTCAAAGTAGAAGTTAGTCTTACAAGAAATTCCACTTTGTAAAAAGTAGAAATAAGACTTACAATATTTATCAGACAGCCGCAGAAAGGAAATCATTCATGGAG
>JBGZSM010000075.1:0-40495 GCA_041853585.1 Filifactoraceae bacterium | reverse complement strand
TACTAGGATATGAAAGGAGGTTGACGAAATGACAGGATTTAAAATTTCATTAAAAGCGGCGAGAGTTAATGCAAACTTGACTGTAATTGAAGCCGCAAAAAAATTGGAGTAGAAAAAAATACATTGTTGAAAATGGGAGAAATTTCCTTGGCTTGTTAATTCTCTTAACAAAAAAAATATTTCAGAGGCTTATCAAATAAGCCTTGATATGATTAATTTTTTACCAAAAAAATAGAATTAAGTTCTACCAAAAAAGGAATCGAGATGGATGAAGAAAAAAATAAAACTATTTCTCCTAAAATAAAAAGGGTGGGTGAAACTGTAATCGACACTATAACCGAAAGTAAAATTTATAAAATTTGCCAGAGTATAAAAGAAAGCATAATGATGTCATGTTTTTTATTGTAATGCCTCTTTTGCCGGATATTGAAGTCGCAAAGAAATATGAACTTCAAATTACGATTGTAGTGTCGTTGGTTTCAAGCGTGATTGCTAGTATCGTAGCCAGTTTACTATTAGTGTGGTTAGAATCGCGGTAGGGATAGATATGAGGATTGGCACAATTACGCTACGAAAGTAAAACCGCTTCAGTTCATCTTGGATTTGTTGGCGATAATCTTGAATCGTTTTTCTACCTTTTTGAGTCGAGCGATAACGATCAAAGTAGGTTGGAGTTAGGATACCATTTTCAGAATCCCAATTCACATCCTGCTCGATATATGCCGTTTCGGGATCCCAACAGCGACCATTAAATTTCTGTTCTAGTAAAATAGATAATCTTTTTTCAGTAGCGAATTTGTGCTCGGGAAATTTACAAAGAATTTGTTTTTTTGTAACGGGTTCGTTTTTATGAATGAATTGAAGAATGTTCTAATAGTATTTATTTAATTGCATTTATCTCACCTCCTTTCAGGAAGATTATATCAGAAAATGGGAGCATGAGAGAAGGAGAAGAAACAAGAGAGGAGAATCGAGATGGGAAATGAAAATTCATATTTTACAAAAGAACAAATTGAAGAACTGCGGAAAGAAATACTGAGTCCGTTCAAAGATATGGAGAGTTTAGCAACATGGTTAGTAAAAGGATATCTGTGGACGGTAGTTACTTCGGCAGGAAGTACCTTGTTGTTGAATTTATTAATTCTATTATTATTGCTTGGAGCGAACCAAGCAAAAATCCTACTGTTTTAGAAAGGAAAACAAGTTGAAGATAATATTTATTGTTATTCTGAATATCGTGATAAGCACAGGAATCAGTATATTTATTTCATATTATATGGTCATAAAAGCATTTAATATGTTTGACAAGTATTTTAACCAATTGACGGAGATTCAACAAAGTATGTTACTAGAGATTGTATCTATTCTACACACGCCTGAACAAAAGCCAAGCCAAAAATAGAGAGATAGCTTAACTTTTTAACTATATCATATTGTGCTCTATCTTAATAAATGAGTTTATGAGGGCTCATTTGATAAAACTCTTTAGCAAATGTCCTATATGGATCATATTTACTATCATCAGTAAGCCATTAAAAAGGAGTGATTGTTATTAGCCCTAGTCTATAAAGCGAAGCTATAGATACGCTAGATTTTTCAGGCGGACAAGAAATGTCATCAGAAATATACAAATCTCTAAAGACAAGAGTACTAGAATGTTCATCGGATATCTTTAATTGAAGATCAACAATACTTTTCAGCGAAGTTCCAACGGGAGCAATAAATTCTTTTAATATTTTTGCATCCAATGGACTCATTTGCTTAATAATCTCAGAAAAAGACGGATGAAGTTTATCTCCATAATCAATATTTATGCTATTAGCTATGAGATTTGCAAACATCTCTTGAAGTTCTTCAGAAAAAAGACAGTATTGAGCATTTTCGACAGCTTGAGAAACAGTTTGAAAATCGGGTTCAATTAGTTTCTCGGGCGGAATAGCTTCGATTTTTTGTTGAATATTTTTTTTGAACTCATCTACCTTGTGTTGGTACTCTATTCGTCGAATTTCCATTTTATGATGAAATTTACCAAATATGAGTTCGAAAACATCAGAAATAAAATTACCTATATAGGCTGTTGGCTGGTCAGTAAGATTTTTCAGAGATTTGTCAAGGGAATCAGGAATATCAATATTAACTAGCGTGTTTTTATCATTTTTCATAAAAAAAGACCTCCTAATTTTGATTTCAGTATATCAAAACAAATTGGAGGTTACAAGCAAAGAAAGGAGGTTTCTATGAATTTACTGGTTAGATTATTAACAGTAAGCGAAGTGGCGCATATTCTCGGAGTGGATGAACAGACCATAAAGAGATATGAAAACGAAGGCATTTTGAAAAGAGTAAATAATATCAAAGTGATTCGATGTTCTCCGGATATGTTGGCTCAAGTAATCGGATTGGAGCGGTTGTTGATGATTGGAATTAGCACAGAGAAGCCAAGACACAAGAAAACGCAAAATATTTGTGTAATGGGAAATATGAAAGATTTGCTAAGGTAATACGCATTGAATCGCAACTCGATTCATATATCAAAATTTGTGGTGGATAACAAAAATTCAATTTGCATTTTGAAATCCGTTCGGTAAAAATCTCGTTAGCAAGAAAAATTTTTGCGGATTTTCAATCATAAAAAATATGTCTGCAAACTCTGCTTAAAGGGTTTGCTTTTTGCATTTTCATATATTCTTTTTGAACTTTTTGTGGTAAAATATATGTTTAGAAATAATAGATAGAAACAGATAAAATAAGGAGGTTTCAATGGCAAAAAGAGGCGGATTTCCGGGAATGCCCGGGAATATGAATAATATGATTAAGCAGGCTCAAAAGATGCAGAAGGAAATGCAAAAAGTTCAGGAGGAACTTGCGACCAAGGAAGTGGAGGCATCCGTTGGCGGAGGTGCGGTGGTTGTGCGTGCCAATGGTGCAAAATCGATTGTGTCGATTAAGATCAATCCGGAGGTTTTGGACCCGGAAGATGTGGAGACCGTTGAAGATTTAATTTTGACCGCAGTGAATCAGGCGCTTGCTTCGGCAGAAGAGATGATGAGTTCATCGATGAGCAAGGTGACCGGAGGGCTCGGAATTCCGGGTCTGTTCTGATGCAACATTTTTCAAATCATATAGACAATCTCATCGAGAATCTGGCGCATTTGCCGGGGGTGGGAAGAAAGACGGCGCAGCGTCTTGCGTTTCATATCATCAATATGCCGAACAAGGATGTGAGCGCGCTGGCCGAGTCGATTATCAATGCAAAAAATAATATTATGTATTGCGAAGAATGCTGCAATATTTCGGACAGCAGTCCTTGTTCGATTTGCAAAAATCCTTCCAGAGACAACAGCATCATCTGTGTTGTGGAAGACCCGCGCGATGTGGCGGCGATGGAGCGAATTCGGGAGTACAATGGCAAGTACCATGTGCTTCACGGAACGATTTCGCCGATGGATTCGATCACGCCGGAAATGCTTCGAATCAAAGAATTGATGAGCCGAATGGCAAATAAAGATTTAAAAGAGGTTATTTTGGCGACCAATCCGACGATTGACGGGGAGGCGACCGCCATGTATATTGCAAGACTGATTAAACCGCTGGGAATCAAAGTGACACGAATCGCACATGGTTTACCGGTGGGCGGAGACATTGAATATGCCGACGATGTGACCATCACAAAGGCGCTCGAAGGCAGAAGGGAATTATAGACTGGGGAAACGGAGAATATGAAAGATATCAGCTTGTTTGAAGTAATCGGTCCGAATATGATCGGGCCATCGAGTTCGCATACGGCAGGTGCGCTTCGCATTGCCGCAATTGCATATAAAATGATGCAAGGTGATGTAGTTTCGGCAGATTTTGTGCTGTACGGTTCTTTTGCAAAAACTTACAAAGGTCACGGAACGGATAGAGCATTGCTTGCGGGAGTAATGGGTTTTGACACTGAGGACGAACGCATCGGCAATTCTTTTGCCATAGCGGATGAAGTCGGCTTGGCTTATTCGTTTTCAACGGACGAAGAAAACCGAAATGTGCATCCCAATACCGTGGAGATTACATTGAAGTCGAGTACCGGTCATCAGATGGTGGTGGTTGGCGAGTCCGTCGGCGGCGGCAATGTTCAAATTACTCGTATCAACGAGGTCGAAATTTTATTTACAGGCGAATACAGTACATTGATTATCAGCAATATCGACCACTCCGGAGTTATTGCGCATATCACAAGTACGCTTGGCAATTTGGAAATCAATATCGCTCGCATGAGTACCTATCGTGAGGAGAAAGGGAAGCGGGCATATACGATTTTGGAGACCGATGAAACAATCAATCCGGAAGTGGCGGAGCTTATCAAGCTCAACAAATATATTCTGGACGCCAGAGTAATAGAAATGTAGGTGGGCGATGGAACAGACGAGAAAATATGATTTTGCGGACGGCGTATCACTTTTAAAAATGACGAAGGAATACAACTGGAGCATCGCTGAATTGATGCTTGAGCGGGAAATGGAAGTTTTCGGAAAGAAAAAAGAAGATATTTTGGCGGCATTGCTGCATAGCTATGAAATTATGAAAAAATCCACGAAGAAACCGCTGGAGCAAAAGCTTACGACGATGGGCGGTTTAATCGGCGGCGAAGCGATGAAGGTGATGGGAAACAAGCCGCCGATTTCGGGCGGATTTTTCCAGCGCGTAATTGCATATTCCATGGCGGTTTTGGAGCAAAACAGCTCGATGGGATTGATTGTTGCGGCACCGACCGCGGGTTCGTCGGGCGTAATTCCGGGTTCCTTTGTCGCCTTGCAGGAAGAACATGGTTTCAGCGATGAAAAAATGCTCGAAGCTTTGCTTACGGCGGGTGCAATAGGGTATATAATTACAAGGAATGCGACCGTGTCGGGTGCGGAAGGCGGTTGTCAAGCGGAAATCGGCTCCGCGGCTGCGATGGCGGCGGGCGCGATTGTAGAACTTTTCGGTGGAACGCCGAAGCAAGCTTTGGACGCGGCGTCGACTGCGATTGCCAATATGCTTGGCCTGGTGTGTGACCCGATTGCCGGTTTGGTGGAGTCGCCTTGTCAAAAAAGAAATGCGATGGGCGCGACGAATGCGATTATTTCAGCGGATATTACTTTGTCAGGCTTGGGCAATCCGATTCCTTTTGACGAAACGGTGTCGGCGATGTATTCCGTGGGCAGAGCATTGCCATTTGAGCTTCGGGAAAGTGCACTCGGAGGATTGGCGGGAACGCCGTCGGGTTGCTCATTAAGCTGTAAAATTTTTGGATAGGTTTTAAAAATTACAAGTTTTGTCTATATAAATTCCACAAAGCTATTATATAATTGACAAAGGAGAAATATGAAATACATCTCGCTATCCTCAGGCAGTTGTGGCAACAGCCACTACATTGAGGGTAAGGACACGAAATTTATTGTGGACGCAGGGATTTCCGGAAGAAAAATTGTGGAACATCTCGCCGTTCACAACAGGGATTTGTGTGGACTGGATGCAATTTTGGTCACGCATGAGCATTTTGACCATATTCAAGCGGTCGGGATTCTCAGCAGAAAATTTGATGCCCCGATTTATGCAACCGAAAAAACATGGGAGCAGATGAAAAAATATCTCGGCAAAATTGCAGACAAAAATATCGTGGTCTTTAAAAAAGGAGAAACTTTGGAGATAGGCTCCATGGAAGTGGATACTTTTGCCATCAGTCACGATGCGGCGGATCCCGTGGGTTATGCTTTTCGACAAAATAACAAAAAGCTTGCAATTGTCACGGATTTAGGAATCATAACGGATGAGGTTTTTCAAAAAATCAAAGGGGCGGACATCGCGGTCGTCGAATCCAATTATGATGATGAGATGCTCTCGTTTTGCAGTTACAGCTACCAATTAAAACAACGCATTCGCTCGGAGGTGGGTCATCTGAGCAATTCGGAGGCGGGCTATTTGGGAACTGCATTAGTAAAATCGGGAACAAAAAAATTGTTGCTTGCTCATTTGAGCAAGGAGAGCAATCTTCCGCAACTCGCGTTTCAGACAGTTGGAACCATATTGACAGCACAGGGCTTGGGTCCCAAAGATGTGGGATTGGATGTTATGTTAAGAGGAAAAGTTTCGAGAATGTACTCCATAGAATGAAGGAGGTTGTATGAAAGCAAAAAATTATTTAGCATTATCACTCATTGGCGCAATTATGGGCAGCATGTTTACTTTTATGACGCTACCGTTTTTTGCGTCCAATTTAATCAATACGGCTACGACTACGGTACCGTCGCAGCTCAATACGACAATCAATGTCAGCGATAAGCATGTAGACAATATCTATAAGGCAATCATCTCTAAAGGGATGCCTTCGGTTGTAGGAATTACGACGGTTTCTCCATCGCTCAGCAGCATTTTGGGTGGCGATACGAATTTGGGAACCGGATTCATTATCGATGTCCGCGGTTATATTTTGACCAACTCTCATGTGGTCGATGACGGAAATGCAAAACAGGTTACTGTAAAGTTCAGCGACTCGACATCGACGCAAGCGGAAATTTTGTGGACGGATAAAGCGATTGACTTGGCGGTCATCAAGGTGGAAAAAGAAAATTTGCCGGTGGCGGAGCTCGGCGATTCGGATACGGTCGAAGTGGGCGACATCTCCGTTGCGATTGGAAATCCAATCGGACTTGAGTTTGAGCGAACTGCAACGGAGGGAATTATCTCCGGACTTGAGCGCTCCATCATGGTAAAAAATATGGATGGAACCACTACGCAGATGGACGGTTTGATGCAAACTTCCGCAGCGATTAACCCCGGAAACAGTGGCGGGCCTTTGCTCAATATGAAAGGTCAGGTTATCGGAATCAACTCGGCGAAAGCGAGAGAGGGCGAAGGCTTGGGATTTGCAATTCCAATCAATGTGGCAAAACCGATTGTCGACCAATTCATCAAAAACGGCTCATTCAAAAAAGTGGTCATGGGAATTAATGTGGTCGATGTTCGTCGCTATCAACAAGAGCTCGGCGTCGACATGGGCGTTGACCAAGGTTTGATTATCGTCAAAATGGAAAGCGGATCCATCGCTGAAAAGAGCGGTTTGCAAAGTCTGGATGTCATCTTGAAACTTGGTAAGCAGGAAATCAAAACGAGAGAAGATTTGATGCGCTATCTGTACCAAGTCAAAGAAGGCGATAAGGTCAAGGCGGTCGTTTGGCGAAATGATAAAGAAGTTGAAGTGGATATTCAATTCTAATAAAAAATCCGTTAGCTTGTCTAACGGATTTTTTGAGTTCGTAAAAAGTCCAAAGAAAGTGAGTGAACATTTCGGGATGTTTTTAGGAATGGATAGAGTTATAAATTTTGCTCAAGATAGCGGAACATAAATCCTGCTGAACGGAATCGCCAAAACCGGAAAAGATAAGATTTGCGGCCGCTTGGAGCTTGTCAATAGAAAAACTCCACAACTTGACACGACCGATTCTTTATCGCCGGTTTACTTTTCAAAGTTCCTATGATAAGATAGTACGGTATTTGAATTTTAAGTCGATAAAATGATGGATACAATCGGTGATTGTTTCGGCAAGATGTAATCGGAAATCAAAAATTCGATTCGCAATCAAGCCGATTTACTGCCGATTCGATTTCAGAAATAAATGCAAGTTGACATCGTTCATTCGGTTTTAATAGCAAGGAGAGATATGAAAGATACAAAATGGAAGAAATATATAAAGCGGCTTTTTTGGCTTAACAACGGATTTATTATTTGTGCGGTGGGTGTAGTGTTTATCTTGGCATCCAATACCGGATATGCACCTTGGGATGTACTCTCCAGCGGATTGTCAAAAACTCTCAAGATTACGATTGGACAGGCGATTATTCTGGTATCCGTCGTGCTGGTTGTCGTGGAATATTTTGCAGGCTCCAGCATCGGGCTGGGGACGCTGCTCAACATGGTTATGATCGGTGTCTATATCGATTTGATACGCCAACTCGATATTATCAATCCCGGAGAAAATTATGCGATTCGTCTGTTGTTTTTGCTCATCGGTACCATCGTGTTGAATTTCGGAATCTGGATGTATATGGCGCAGGGGCTCGGCTCGGGACCGCGAGACGGATTGATGGTCGTGTTGGCAAAGAAGACCGGAATATCCATTGGCATCATCAAAATCATCAATGAGGTGGTAGCGGTCGTTATCGGCTATCTGCTCGGCGGCAGCTTCGGTTTGGGGACGGTATTGATAGCATTGTTCTCAGGGCCGCTGTTGAAAAAGCAATTCGATATGCTCGGTTTTGATGCGACCAAGGTGCAGCACGAATATCTGACCGACTATATCAAATGGAATAAAAAATCCTAAGCGGAGATGGAGCGAAAAGTTTAGGGAAATGTAAAATGTCTTGATACTATAAACAGCATATAAAGGAAGAAACGCCATCTATAAAATTTTTTTATAAAAAGAGTTGAGATTTTGCCAAATTTTTTTTCGTCAAAAAAGAGCTTCGGAAACTACGAGCTGACAGCCTATATAAAGGAAGAAAAACCAACAAAGGTAATCGTATCGATTACTTTTTTGTTGACAATTTGCATCGCATGCTATAAGATAGAAACATATAATTAGTTTACGATAACTTATATAGAAGTAGGAGGCTCAATGGAGAATTTAACCGTAAAGAAGATTGTGTTGATTGTCATTGGTTGCATCGGTTTGGCGATTGGTGCGGTTGGTGCGGCATTACCGTTTTTGCCGACTTTTCCGTTTCTGATGCTGGCGGCAGTTTGCTTTGCAAAAAGCTCCGACCGATTGAACAACTGGTTTATACAGACTGATCTTTATAAGAATAATTTGGAATCCTATGTCAAAGGACGAGGGATGACCAAAAAGGCAAAGATGCGAATTATGTTGATTGTAACGATTTCGATGGCATTCGGATTTATGATGATGAGTCGTGTGCCCGTAGCGCGTATCGTGTTGGCGGTAGTGTGGTTTTTCCACATCATTTATTTTATTTTCGGGATCAAGACGATTACCGAAGAAGAAGCGGTGCTCATTCGCGAAAGAGTAAAATAGAAATTAAAGCGTAGCGGTAGCTGCGTTTTTTTATTGTCGAGCAGCTTTTTTTGAGCTATAATTTTTATAAGCAAGAGATGGAAGGATGTTTTTAGTTGGAAAGGCGTGGCGATGAAAAATAAAATTCTAATTGTTGAGGACGAACAGGATGTCGCCGAAATGATGACGGAGCATCTCGAAAAAGAGGGATACTTCATTGAAATTGCATCGGATGGAGAAATGGGATTAAAAAATTTTCATGAGCAATCTTTTGACTTAATCATTTTGGATTTGATGCTGCCGACAAAGAGCGGTCTGGATGTGCTCAAATCGATTCGCCGAATCAGTAATATTCCGATTCTTATCGTTTCCGCAAAAGACAGCGATGTTGAAAAATCTTTGGGCTTGGAACTCGGTGCGGATGATTATTTGTCAAAACCTTTTTCGTTGATTGAGTTTTCTTCTCGGGTTCGGGCGATTTTACGCCGAGCGGAACTTACCAAACAATCTTTTGAGAACGAAATCGTCTCCTGTCGAGAAATTACGCTTAATTCGATGGATTTTACCGTTCAAAAAAATGGAAAAGCTATTCGACTCACTGCGAAAGAATTTGATATTCTGCGACTTTTTTTAAGCAATCCGAAAAGGACATTTACAAAATCGCAAATTTATCATGCAATATGGCAGGATACCTACTATGGCGACGAGAATGTAATCAATGTGCATATCCGTCGATTACGGGAAAAGATTGAGGATGACCCATCAAATCCCCAATATATTCAAACGGTTTGGGGAATCGGGTATCGCCTTGGCGAATAGTCGTTCAAATGCTGTTTTAATTGTTGTGAGGAATAAAATGGATGATATGAGTTATATTGTAATAGGCGTTTTGGCTGCTCTTGTTATGTGGCAGGCATACTTGCGAAACAAACATAATCGTGAGCTGGATGCTATTTTGAACATGCTGCGAAATATTGTTGAGCATAATCAAGCGGAGAGGCTATTTTTATTTACAGATGATAAGAAAATTATGGAGCTGCTGATTCAACTCAATCATCTTATCGATTACAATCAGGAAGTCTTTGCAGAGCATCGAAAAATGGAAGCTTCAATGAAAAGAATGCTGTCGAATATTTCGCATGATTTGAAAACACCGTTGACCGTTATTTTGGGTTATCTGGAGACGATGAGCCAAGATTCAATAATAGAAGATGAATCCAAAAGAAAGATGCAAAAAGCGCACCGACAATCACTTGAATTATTGGAGCTCATCAATCAATTTTTTGATTTGACAAAATTGGAGTCCAATGATAAGAACATCTCGCTTTCGTATATCAATGTGAGCGAAATTGCAAGAAAAAATCTGCTTTGTCTATATGATACGATTATCGAAAAACAGGTGGAAGTATCGATTGATATTCCTGAAAAAGATATTTTTGCGATTGGAAATGAAGAAGCGCTAAGCAGAATCCTTACTAATTTATTGTCCAATGCTGTTTATCATGGCGGAGAAGGGAAAATTCTCGGGCTTATCGTAAAAGAGAGAGATAAAAAAGTATATATTCAGGTCTGGGATAAAGGTCGCGGAATCGCCGCCGTGCATCACGAGCAGGTTTTTGAGCGTCTTTTTACTTTGGACGATTCAAGAAATAAACAGTATCGCGGGAGCGGGTTGGGCCTTACGATAACCAAGCGACTGGTGGAATACATAGGGGGAGAGATTCATTTGGAAAGTATTCCTTATGAAAAGACCGTCTTTACGGTGTCTTTGAGAAAATGAAAAGCGTCTTGTTGATTAGAATGCTGACCGCAAGGAATGGATTGGGGTCGGCTTTTATATTTTGAGCGGAATCCATGAAACTTAAGAAAAAAGTAAGATTTGAGTAAGAAAAAAGAAAGTGAGTTTGTTTATAGTAAAGGTAGAGCAGCCGAAGCACAAAATCGGAAATGGCGAATTGCCCGTTGCCTTTAATTGACGGTTAAAAATAGCAACCGGATTACCGGATCCGACATGGTTGGGATTGTTGTCAGCGCTCGGATGTCCAATTGGAAAGTGCAAAGTGAGGTGAAAAAATGGATTGGATTATAAGAACACAAGATTTAAACAAACGGATTAAAAAGAGAGCAATTATATCCGATGTGAATATGAAAGTTAAAAAAGGAGAAATTTACGGTTTGCTCGGTCCCAATGGCGCCGGGAAAACCACCCTTATGAAATTGTTATTGAATCTGCTTCATGCGGACAGCGGGAGCATTGAGATTTTTGGTGAAATGCTCACGCCACATTCGGTGAATATCTTCAAAAGAATCAGTGCAATCATTGAGTATCCAATTTTCTACGAGAAGTTGACGGCGCACGAAAACTTATTTTTGCATTGCTCCTATATGGGATACTATAATGTGAACGAAATTGAGACGGCGTTGAAAACGACGGGATTGACGGATATAAAAAATAAAAAAGTGAAAGAGTTTTCGCTGGGGATGAAACAGCGCCTCGGCATTGCGCGAGCGATTCTTACCAAACCGGAGCTGATGATTCTGGATGAGCCGATTAACGGACTCGACCCACTTGGAATCAGCGAAATTCGCAGTCTTTTGAAAAAACTGAACCGGGAATACGACATCACCGTCATGCTTTCCAGCCATATTCTCAATGAAATCGAGCAGGTGGCGGATACCATCGGCGTTATCATGGAGGGGCGCTTGGTTGAAGAAGTGGCGATGGAAAAAGTAAAAGAGAGTGCGGAAGAATTTTTAGAAATCAAGGTCAACGATGCTCGAAAAGCCTCTTATATACTCAGCGAAAAATTTGCGCTCAAAAATTTTAAAACCATGGATGAAAAAACCATTCGCATTTATGAAAAAATTATAGAGCCTAATGATTTCTTGATGCGTCTGATGAGTGAAGATGTAGTGATAGAATCTATGACGAGCAGACAGGGAACTTTGGAAGAATATTTTTTGTCATTGATACAAGGAGCGGACTGTGATAAAACTCATTAGACTGGAAATGAAAAAAGTCGAATTTCCGAAATATATTGTAGGAGCATTCATCGCGATGTTTGTGATGAGCTTGTTGTTACTGTTGATGTTTGTAACGGATAAAAGTGCCAATCAGAGAGAAATCTCCACTCAGTTTTTTATGGTTGTGGACAGCATGATGCGTATCACTTTTATCGTTTTTGCAGGCGTGTTCATTTCACGACTCATCATTGATGAGTATCGCAACAAGACGATTATGCTGATGTTTACTTATCCGATTGCTCGGAAAAAAATTATGATTGCAAAATTGATTTTGGTATTCCTCTTTACCTTCTCAACCATTATCATTTCGCGTTTTTTGGTGATGAATTTTTTGATGATAATTCATTCAAAATATGATTTTTTGTCCCAAGCCTATACCGTTGGAGAAATCTTTACACATTGCCGACATACGATAGGATTCGATTTGGCAAGTGCCGGCATTGCGCTCGTAGCATTGTTTTTTGGAATGAGAAAGAAATCCACCGCCGCAACCGTTGTATCGTCTTTTATTCTATCAAGCTTCAGCAATGGGAACTTCGGCGACCTGCAACTCGGACAATATCTCGGATATACGCTGGGAATCGGCATGGTCGGAATATTCGTCGCCTATCTTTCGATAAGAAGAATCGAATACAAAGACCTTCTTTTATAGATGTCGCCGGATGTGTTAAAAAGCGGAAAAACATTAGACCTTTTCGATTTTCAAAGAGTCTAATGTTTTTTAATAGGGCTTCAAAATTTTTTTGCATCCCGATTTGCAAAGCAAATGGTGATTAAAAGTCAGCAGTATTTTGCTATACAGTTTATCCTTTATAGGCTTCAATATCGCGCAATTGATTGAAATCGCTCAGGATATCTTTCAATATGAATTTGATATCGTCAAACATTCCCTGCGAGTGCAGATTGATGAGCAGCATGCCGACCGGAGCGGAGAAAATCAATCCGAGTACCCCGAAAAGCTTGAATCCGACATACATCAAAATCATAGTCATCAGCGGATTGAGACCGATGGTTTGGCCGAGCACCTTCGGCTCAACAATTCGGCGAGCAAGCTGGCTGAGCACATAGATGACGATAAGTCCACCTGCCATTTTGGTATCGCCCGAGAGCAAATGAAAGAGTGCCCAAGGACAAAGCGCCGTTCCCGTACCGAAGAACGGAAGAAAATCGAGCAATGCAATCAGTACCGACAACAAGAGTGCGAATTTTACGCCCAAGAACAGCAATCCGATAAAGAGCACGATGCCTACGATGCCCATGATGATGAATTGTGCCTTGAGATAGCCGGCAAAAATATTGTTGATGCCCTGTGTATAACGCTTGAATTTCCCTTTTTGTTTTTCGGGAACAAAAGATTTCATCCATTTCGAAATATTTTCCTTGTCCGAGAGAATAAAATAAGCGGACATAATCGTCAACAGCATCGCAATCAGGATATTCGGGATATTTTTTGCAAAATTTCCCGCAGCTTCAATCGTCGGTGTACCGATTTTTTCGCCGAAATCTAAAACGGTGGAAGACAGATTGTTGATGAAATCAATAATGGCATCATGCGTATCGGCAGGCGCCTTGCTTAAAAACAATTCGATATTGTGCTGGATGGCGTCAAAATCAGCTTTGATACCCGAATACATACTCGGTATTTGTGATGCAAAAGCGGTCGCTTCGCTGACCAGCTTCGAAATTGCAAAATAAAGTACCATGCTCAGTAGTGAAACCAACAGGACGATGGCCAAAATGGACATCACCTTGCGGTTGAATTTGAATTTGCTCTCCAAATATCGTACGAGCGGATTGGCAAGCGATGCGATAATCCAGCCGATGACAAAGGGCATCAGCAGAACTACGATTTTTGGAAAAAGTCGAACGACAAACCAAATTATAAGCCCCCAAGTCAGCAGATTGATGGCATACTTTGTATATTTTATCAAATAATGTACCCAATTATGTCTTATATTTTCCATAGATACCTTCCTTTATATCAATTAGGACTTCATATCCTGTTAGCAATATACCCAATTCATTAGAGATTTAATAATTGTATCAAAAAAATATGGAACAAAGATGGGATGGGAAAAATAAAACGGACAAGTTTTCTTAAAACATTGTCCATCGATTATGATGAGTCAAAATCAAAAGAACTTTTTTCTTAACAGTAGGCCGTTTTTATAAGCTTCGGCATAACAATCCGCCATTCAGAATCAATGCTTCTAAAAGTTTGTCTTGGTGAAGAAGGCAAATAAAATTTGGCAAATTGCGATGATGCGTATATAGCATTTGCTTTTTTCTTCGCCGTATCGAAGCCGCATCGCTTCCGGATATATTGGATTCAACAATAAAATAATCCTAAAGATGCAAAAATAAATCGATGCAAGCATTGATTTTTAAGCGTAAACGCATTTAATACGGATAGAAGGATTGCAGCCAGTGCCCCCCTAAAAATTTGTAAAATGTAAGTTTTTTCATAGAGCCTCCTTTGACGACAAAAAAGCAACCGTCGGTTGCTTTTTTGTGAGAAACATAGAACGAAAAAGAAAAGAAGAAATGATGATTGCGTATTTATAGTTTTTCGTACCAATTGGGTACGGTTTTTGCAAAAAAATTGTAATCCTCAAATGCTTTTTGACAATACGCTTGCATATTTTGTATTTCTTCAATGCCGAATTTCTCCGCCCAGTTGATGGAAGTCATGGCGGATTGCGCAACATAGATGGACTGCACTTCCCAAAATTCCGGTGTCGGCTTGGCGTCAAAATAGCCGTCGATAATGCCCGTTGCAAACGGAATGCTGAGCTGTGCATCCAAAATGGAAGTTTTGTTAAAATCTTCGTATCGGTCGCCACAGTCAATGCGGTTGAAGTCAATCAATCCTAAATTGCCATCGGCCGTATAAATCAAATTGCCCGCGTGAAAATCGCCATGTTTGTATGCCGGCGGGGTATTGTAAATTTTTTCGATATTGTTTCGCACATAATCAATAGCGACTTGGTCGCCTTTCACACGCACATAACTGGTCTCATAAATTTTAATTTTGTTAAGCTTGTGCTCGCGTCTTGCTTGCGGTGTTTGGATATGCTTGTCGATGACGGGAACGCTGTGAATCTCTTTCAGCATTTTTCCGGCTTGCAATCCGGTGCTGTATTGGTCAGCGACGGACATCTTCAACAATTTGGCATGAAGCGGTATCCCTTCGACCCAAGTAAGCAACATATAAACGGACTCTCCGTGATTAAAAGTTCCGAATGAAATCGGGCGCGACATCGGAAAACTCGTTGAGCGAAGCGCGGAGATTCTGTCATATTCCAATTTTTTTTGTTTTTTTAATGAACTGTCCGCAACGCGTAGCAAAAGTTTTTGATTGTCTTTGGTTTCAATATAAAATTTTTTGTCAGAGGACCAGCCTTCCGCAATTTCTCGTACCAATCGCCAATCCGATGATTCGTGAATTTCTTTGAAATAATCTTTCATAAGCTTGACCCCCTTGCACAGAATAACTTTTTTTTATTATATCAAATACGCAAATAAAAATCTATAATAAAATTAAAATTTTTTGATTTTTGCACTCAAAAAAGAAATTTTGTGCAAAAGATTTAAGGAAATAGAATAAAATGTAAAAAACCATCCGTCATAACGAATGGCTTTGTGAAAAAATAAAAATCCTTTCTGAAAATCCAAAACTTAAATCCGCTTTTGGTTTAGCGCTTGGATATAAAGAAATATAAGAACACAATCAGTCCCAAGACGATGCGGTAGTAGCCGAAGACTTTGAAATTATGTTTTTTGATATAGTCCATCAGCGAGCGAATTACATAGATTGAAACGAAAAAAGCGACCACCATACCGAGTATAAGATAAAAGAGCTCAACGATGGTAAATCCAAAACCGTATTTGAGCAGTTTGAGCAAACTTGCGCCGAACATGACGGGAATCGCAAGGAAGAATGTAAATTCCGCCGCGATTTTTCGGGATACGCCGGCGAGCATTCCGCCGATGATGGTTGCACCGGAGCGAGAAGTTCCGGGAATCAGGGAGAGCACTTGGAATAAGCCGATAAATATGACTTCACGAATCGTTAATTCATGCAGGGAATCGATGCGCGGTTTTTTGTCGGCGGATTTGTTTTCTACCCGGATGAACAACACGCCGTATAGAATGAGCATCAGCGCTACGGTTTGGTAATTATAAAATTTGGCATCAAGCCAATCATCAAGCGGCAGTCCGATAATTGCCGCTGGGAGTGAGGCAATCAACACTTTTCCCCATAGGGCGAGCGTATCTTTGTTGATGACCCAAACGGTCTTGCTGTCGGGCAGCTCGGAATTGGTGGAGCTTGCTTTTTTGCGCAAGGTTTTTTTCTCCATCGGAAAGAGTTTTTGCCAATACAATACGACAACCGCCATAATTGCGCCGAGCTGAATGACGACGAAGAACATTTCTTTGAAGTCGGCGCTTGCTTTCAATTTCAAGAATTCATCGACTAAAATCATATGGCCCGTACTGCTCACAGGCAGCCATTCGGTGACTCCTTCGACAATTCCCAAAAAGATAATCTTAAAAATTTCTATCATAGTTGGTCTCCTTTTCTTATCTTAGATTATACTTCATTAGGCGATGGATGGGAATGTACTTTGTGTAAAAAATTTAATGCTAGAAATACAAACAGAGGATGATAAATACTAAATAATAAAAACGGGATTTCAAAATTCTGAAAACAACTTGTTTTCGTTTTTCGGATAGAGTATAATGAGAGTAATCTTTCTTTCATTATTGGGCAACCGATGTATAGATGGAGCAGAGTTTTCAGAGGAGGGATTTCAATGAAAAAAATATTTTTCTTACTATCGCTCATAATTTTTTGCACCGGTTTTGTTTTTGAAGATGCTGGATGGAGCGAAATTCGAAAGGATATTTGGGAGAACATAAAAACGATAGAGGAAGAGAAAGCGACAGTGCGTGAGGTTGTTTTTCGCAAAGCGGATAAAGTGCAAATTGTAAAGGCTCCGGAAAGACTGATGAAACAATTTGCTGAGCAAATGAGCGCTCATCCGTATGACAGGAATGAAGAGCCGTTTTATCCGCAAGTGCCTTACTTATCGTCAATTCGGTTGTTGTTTCCGACGCTGGACATTCATCATTCTTGCGGCGATGAAAAAATAAGGCGTTGCCAAATATGCTATGTAGCGATTTCGGAGCAGGAAGAAGGAACGCTTAGACAATATTTGTGTTGTTGCGGAAAATTGTTGGGCGGGGAGATGAAGTTGAAAGACGAGCGCGTTGCTTCTTGATTCTCTCAAAAGTGGGATGACAGAGGCTTAAAATAAAGTTTCCGGTCGAAAAAAAATAGCACAGCGAAAAGCCGTGCTATTTTTGATTTTACTTTGAGTAGTACTCGATAATAAGTGAATCGGTCACCTCGATTGGTACTTCATCTCTTTTTGGAAGAGCTACAAGTTTACCTTTCATCGCAGTAACATCTTTTTCCAAGTATGGAAGGAAGTTGTTTCTTGCTTCGAAATTGTCTTTGAACATTTGAACGCTCTGTGATTTTTCTTTGAGTGAAATCACATCGCCAACGCGAACTTCAAAGGAAGGTCTGTCCACACGCTTGCCGTTTACAAGAATGTGTCCGTGAACAACCATTTGTCTCGCTTGACGAAGACTCGCGCCAAATCCGAGTCGGTATGTCAAATTGTCCAATCTGCACTCCAAACGCTGAACCAGGATTTCTCCTGAATTTCCTTTTGCGTGCATTGCAGCAGCTACCAAATTGCTGAATTGTCTTTCTAAAACATCATAGTATGCTTTCAGTTTTTGCTTTTCATTCAGCTGTTTACCATATTCAGTCACTTTCTTAGTAGGTTTCGGACCTCTTTTAAGTGCCTTCGGGTGGTCGTAAATGTTCACCCCAAATCGTCTTGCCACTTTAAATCGTGGGCCTGATGGTCTTGCCATTTGTAAAATCTCCTTGCGAACTATAATTTTTTGGGTAAATTATCGTCCAGCAGCCTATCGTTTATTGTACTCTAAGGAGAAAAAAAAAACAATACCTTTGTGGAAATTTATAAAAAACTTTCTTCACAGTAAATCGTGTTTCTTCTATTATATATGTCAAAATAAGAAATCTGTGTTAGAATAAGAATCGAAATACTGAAACTCGATGGAGATTTGCAATTCGGATGGAACTTTGCGAAAGAAATTAAAAAGATTTTTTTCAGTCGGGTTTGTCAAAGGAGTTGGAGAATGAATAAACAATTGAAAGCCGATTTGATGCTTCTGCTGGTCGTGGCATGCTGGGGAATTTCATTTTATATGATAGATTTATCGCTGAAGGAGATGGGGCCGTTCAGTCTGCTCGCTTTTCGTTTCGTCCTTTCGTTTTTGGTCGTGTATGTATTTTTCTTCAAAAAAGTACGGACGGTCAACAAAAAGACGCTGGGCTATGCGCTGACGACTTCGGTTTTTTTGGCGACGGCATATACCGCATCGGTTTACGGCGTGCTTTATACCAAATTGACCAATGCCGCATTTTTGTGTGCGCTGACGGTGATTTTTGCACCGATATTGAGTTTTATTTTCAAGAAAAAGAGACCGAATTCAAAATTTATTTTTGTGCTGATACTTTGCATCGTCGGAATGGGATTGCTCACTTTGAGCGATGAGCTGACGATTGCGGTCGGCGATTTGTACTGCTTGCTCTGCGCGATGAGTTTTTCCATCAATCTGTTGATTATCGAAACGGCGGTGTCCAAGGAGGATGTCGATGCGTTCAATATGGGCGTCTATGTCATCGGAATCGTCGGATTGATTATGCTGGTTTGCGCCTTTTTATTTGAAGAACCGACTTTGCCGCAGACGCCGGCGGTTTGGGGAGCAGCTTTGTTCCTGTCGATTCTTTGTACGGGTGTAGCGACGATTGTTCAGGCGATTGCTCAGCAATATACCTCGGCGAGCGATGTCGGATTAATTTATACCTTGGAGCCGGTGTTCGCTGCAATCATCGCCTATTTCTTGGCGGGCGAAGTGTTGCTTGTGCGCGGCTATATCGGCGCATCGATGATGGTGCTGTCGATTTTGATTATGGAGATTGATTTCAAAAAGATGGTTTCCACCAAACCCAAGTCATCCGCGGACTGATGAATTGTATAATATGGAAATGGTTATCTTTGTCGAAGTTATGAATAATAAAATGTAGGAATTCATTTCAAAAAGCCCGATATTGCAAACGAAATTGTTTTTGCGATATCGGGCTTTTTATGAAAGTTGTTCTTTGGAATGCAATCTCGAAGATAAGAATATGATTTTTTAGATGAGGATTTTATCTCAAAAATAAGAATGCAATTCTAAAGATAAGATTCAATTCCAAAAATAGGAATTCATTTCAAAAATACAATACCGTCCTAAAAATGAAAATGCGATTGCACGAATAAGAAATCCATTTTAAAATGAAAATGGCATTTCAAAAATTCAAATTTGGGTTCAACATTGAAATAAAAATTTGCTACACTTTTTTTAATCAGACGGCTTTTCGATTCTTCTTCAAAAAGGCGGAATTGCCAAATGCCAAGCTGATGATGGGGATATATTGGAAGAAGGCGGTGATTTTTCCGCAAAGCCAAGCAATGCTCGGAACACCGAGCAAGATAATCGGAATCCACAACATCGGAAGGCGAATTTGCAATGGCGGCAGCTCGAATATTTTTCGCAGCAGATACATAAATACCGGATGCATCAGATAGATTCCATAAGACAGCGGGCTTGCCCAGAGCAAAAAGCGATAGCTTTTTTTCTCCTGCCCTTTAGCATTGCGCGGATATTCGCAGAACCAATTCGCGATGAGAAGCAAAAACAAAGTGCAGAGCAACATATATAAATGTAGATTTACAGTGTGCAAAAATGTGTTGAAGGATACGACATTCCACAATTGTTGCCACAAAAGCTTGCTGTAATAGCGATGGATAATGCCGACACCGGCGAGCAAAACAAATATTTTGGCACTATGTTTTTTGACAAGCTCAAAATTTTTGTGGTAATTACAGCCGAACCAAAGCCCCAAAAAGCCGATGCTGAAATACCATAAAAAAGTGCTCGAGAGCATTTTGAAATGGGGATAAAAAATATTTTTGTTCAAAAAATAGATGATGATTTGCACCCCGAATGCGATTCCGATGGCAGCTTTAGGCGAATTTTTTACCTTTCTTGCAATCGGAAGCAGCAGCGGCGTGATAAAAAAGAATTCCAACAAAATCGGCATGAAGTACAGATGCTCATAGCTTTTTCCGTAAGCTAAAAAATAAAAGATAGATTTGGGATTGAGGATCTCGCCTATTGTATAATGTCCGACAATCACTAAAATCAAAAGGTATCCGATGCTCCAAACGATATAGGGAATGGCGACTCGGAGCAATTTTTTCTTATAAAAATCGAGAAGGGGAAGTTTTTCATTCGCTGTATAGGCTACTGTCAGCATGCTCATAAAAATAAAACTCGGTACGGCAAACACGAGCATGCTTCGCCAAGTGAAAAAGAAGCCTTGACCCATCGTGCCGGTTTGAATATTGCTGACCGGGATATTCAAAAAGTGAATGCAGACGACGGCAAGCATCGCCAAACTGCGCATTATTGTAATCTCAGGCAATGATTTTTTCCTTGGAATATTTTGTTTTGCTTGTTCAAAATCTATTATTTTACGGGAGTTCATATTTCTCCTTTACTAACTCAATCAATTCAGATTTAATATTATTTGATTTTTCGTCGATGACCTGACGAAGTGAAAAATGAAGTGCTTCACCGATTTTTCTTCCGGAGAACCCCAGCGCAATCAAATCGTTGCCGTCGATGGCAAGATCTTTGAGCTGAAAGCAGGATTGCTCCTGTAGAATATCCGTTGCCAGTAAACGGATTTCTTCGGCAAGCTCGCGTCGCTTGGAATATTCGGGCGCCTGTGCCATATTGTCGGCAATTTTGAGCTCGAGCAATTTGAAAAACAAATCGCTGCCGAGCTTATTGAGCCAGCGCTTGACCGGCTTTCTCTCAGCGGGAAATTGCACATCGTGATAGCGAACCAAAGTGCAGACATTGTGAAGTGTTTTGTTATCGAGTTTGAGCGCTCGCATCAACTCACTTGCAATTCGCACCGAAATCTCACCATGTCCGTAAAAATGTCCGACGCCGTTTTCGTCTTCCGAGTAGCTGTGAACTTTTCCGAAGTCGTGGAACAATGCCGCTAAGCGCAATTCTTTATCGAAGGGACAATTTTGAATAACATGTGCCGTATGTTCAAGCACATCATAGACATGATGCGGATTGTTTTGTGAGAAATTTTTCATCCGAAGAATGTCGGGGCAAATCGCTCCGAAAATTTCGTGGTAATCCGTCAGCACTCTTGCAATCGCAGGAGACATCAATGCTTTTATCAGCTCTACCGCCTTGCGTTCTGCAGAAATTTTTTGCAGCGCCGGCAATTTTTTTATCATTGCCTGATAAGTTGTTTCTTCTATTATAAAGTCCAACTGAGCTGCGAATCGAACGGCGCGCAAAATCCGCAGCGCATCCTCTTCCAAACGCTCCTTTGGATTTCCGATTGCTCGAATGACTTTGTTCTTCAAATCCTTTTCGCCGCCGACATAATCCAAAACGCCTTTTTCGGAATCGTAGGCGAGCGCATTGATGGTGAAATCACGGCGCAGTAAATCGTCCTGCAAATTTTTGGTGAAGCTCACATGCTCCGGATGCCTGCCGTCGAGATATTCGCCGTCTTGTCGAAAAGTGGTTATCTCAATCGGGTTTTTGTCGATAAATATAGTGGCGGTACCATGTTTGAGACCGGCGTCCTGCTGCGGATAGTCCGCAAAGAGTTTTTTTGTTTCATAAGGGAGAGCATCCGTCGCTATGTCAAAGTCGGCAATCTCGCGCCCGAGCAAAAAATCGCGCACGCAACCGCCGACCGGATAAGCTTGATAACCGGCAGTATGCAGTTTTTTTAATGCTAAGTCGATATAATAGGGATAGCGCACGACGGGCTCCTTTCGTTTGTGTTTTACCCAATCATTATACTACAATTTTAAAAAAACTCCAATCCGAAACGAAGCTGTCCGAGCGATTAAAAAAATTGATGTTCAGAAGAAAATTCTTGAAAAGAACTTATTTGCAATTTATAATAAGATAGTAATTTATTTGAAATCACAGAGGGGTAGTATGTTACTAAAAAGAGAATTGTCTTGGTGGATAAAAACGCTGTTTGTTTTTATTCTGCTATTGTTGATTTTTGCACTTTCAAGTTTTAAAATTTATACGGACAATCAACTGATACAGGGGATTCAGTTGCAGGTCAAAGAACTTGCGAACAAGAATATAAAACTGATTAATCTTCAGCTGCGTCTATACGAGCGGGAGATGGACAATATTGAAAATGATTTGCGATTTCCGCTGAATGCGCAGCAAAATTTCAATCTGTTGGACGAGCGGATAAAGATGCGAAAGTTTGACCACTTGGTGTTGATGGATTTAAATAATAATATCCTGTACCAAAGCGGGGTGGGCGATGATTTGTACGAGCACGAATTGCCGAATGATTTTGATAAACGACCGTCCGTCAGTAACTTTCACGACGAAATCGGCATCCTTCATAAAGTAAAATTAAACAATCAGGAAGTAGGCTATATTTGGGGAACCATTGCCGCGGATACTCTGTCCGAGAAGGTCAAGCTGACCAGTTATGATGAGATGAGCTTTGCGAATCTGATTACCAAGGATGGTTTTCCGCTGATTGTCTCCAGTGAAAAGAGCGCTATGCGTCCGGACGGAAGCTCGATTTGGGAAGACCTTGAGCAATTGGATTATATCAAAGACTATTCCTTTGATAAAATCAAAGCGCAGATGGTAAACAACGAAACGGGTTTTATGGAATATAAGATTGGAGAGAGTCATCGAATCGCCTATGTCAGTCCGGTGGGAATCGACGGTTGGTATATTCTACAGATTGCAACTGAAGAAGCAATCAAATTGCATACCCTGCCGATTCAGGATATCGTAGTGGATACCATTGCGCTCATCATCATGATTGCGGCACTTGCATTTTTGGGCATCCTGATTTTGAATGAGCTCAATCGCAAACGCTTGATGGAGGCTCAGACTCAGATTGAAAAATTGACCAACAATATTCGCGGCGGCGTGTTGCAATTTTCAGCGGACAAGACCGGCAAAATCGAATATATCAGCGCGGGCTATCTCAAAATTTTGGGTGCGACCTACGACGACATCCGCGACTATTACGGAAACAGCTTCTACCAGATGATTTGTGACGAAGATCGTCAGCAGGTTCAAAATGAATTGGATATTAAGAACTTGTATGCCAACAAAGAAATCAATCTGGAATATCGCGTCAAATCGATGAGCGGAGAAGCGATTTGGGTCATGGATAAATTGTCAGTTATCGAAGTGGCTGACAGAAGATATAAATTTTACAGCATTGCGGTGGATGCGACTTCCGTCAAAAAGACCGAAAATGATTTGCGATACAGCAATGAGAGTCTGAAAGTGGTTGCCGACACGCATTTGGAGAGTCGGGTTTTCGAATACGATTTGGATACCAACCGAATACATTTCCATCAGGGACGATTTCTCGGCTACAATCTTTCCGACTACAACGGTTATGATGTGGAAAATATCTTGAAATGGAATTGGACGGACCAGAAGTCACAGATCGAGCTTGTTAAAATGGCGGACAGCATCCGCGAAGGAAATTCCTTCTCCTCCGGATTTGTTCAAATACAACATGCGGTGACCAACGAATTGCGCTGGGTTCGCATCATGTTGACCAAAATCGAAGAAGGCGATTCCAATCGTGTGGTCGGCAGTTTGCGCGATGTGACCGAAGAGCGAGAGATGCAGATTAAATTATCGCGCGTGACCGAGCGAAACAAAATGATGATTTCGGGTGCACTGTTTACCGGAACCATCAATGTTTCCAAAAATAAAATTATCGTGAATTCCGACGGGAAAGGTGTGCGCAATCACGAGAATGCGGTCTATGATTATGTGAGGCGTTTACAGGTCATCGTGGCGACTCTCGTTCATCCGGAAGATGTGGAGATGTTCCTGGGCGAATTCAACACCGAGGCCTTGCTTCGTCATTACAATACCGGAAATACGAATCGAATCGTCGAATACAGAAGAAGAATCGAAGGGAAAATCGGATACTTCTGGGTTCGAGCAACGATGCGTCTGAACAAAGATGCCAACAACGGCAATATTTTGTGCTTCGTCTATGTCAATGATATCGATAGGGATATCAAAATTGCGCAGATGCTTCGACAAAAGGCGGAGACGGATTATTTGACCGGTCTATATAATCGGGAGGGGCTCATCAAACGAATCGAAGCCCATCTGGAAACCTGTCCGGAAGATGAAATCAACGCGTTCTACTCGATGGACCTCGACGATTTCAAGAAACTTAACGACAGCTTCGGGCATTTGGCGGGAGACCAGCTTCTCAAAATTGTCGGCGAAAAATTGACGGGTATGTTCCGAAAAGACGATTTGATTGGACGAATGGGCGGCGACGAATTTGTCGTATTCCTGCGCTCCTGTCCGAGCGAAGAATTCGTCTATAAAAAAGCGCAGGCGATTTTGGAAAAAATTTCTGAAATTCAGCTGGAAGATATTGATTATATTTGTAAAGTCAGCGTCGGTGTCGCTATGTCGCCGCGCAACGGCCGTGATTTCGGCTCCTTATACGATGCGTCGGACAAAGCATTGTATATGGCAAAAAATGCAGGCAAGGATGCCTATTCGGTTTATGAAAAGGAGGAATAGGATGCAGCTGCTTATTGAAAGAATTAAAAAAGACGGTATCGGACGCGAAGGAGGAATCATCAAGGTGGATTCCTTCATCAATCATCAGATGGATACGGAATTGATGAATGAGATGGGAAAGGAATTTGCCCGTCTCTTTCAACATGAGAGGGTGGATAAGATATTGACCATCGAGGCATCGGGAATCGGAATTGCGGTCGTGACCGCCATCCATTTGGGAATGATTCCGGCGGTTTTTGCAAAAAAATCACAGCCCAATACGATGACAGAGCGTTATTATGGCGCGGAGGTCAAATCCTTTACCAAAGGCGTTACGAATATCGCCAAAGTGACGAAGAGCTATTTGAATGAAGGGGAAAGAATCTTGATTATCGATGATTTCATGGCGCATGGCGAAGCGGCGCTGGGGTTGATTTCGATTGCCGAGCAAGCGGGATGCGAAGTCGTCGGCGTCGGTGCGGTCGTCGAAAAAGTATTTCAGGGCGGCGGAAACCGAATCCGTGAAAAAGGATATCGCGTCGAATCGCTTGCGATGGTCAAAAATGTTACGGATGAAGGAGTCATCGAATTCGTATAGTCTGTAAAAATCGGATGCACATTGAAGATATTTTATGAATGTCGAAGCTCATTCCCGTAGGTTATCAATAAAATATTTTCCCGTACAAAAAACAACTTTCTTGTATTTGGAATGTTATTTTAAGATAAAAAATATAATAGTTAATGTCACGCTGAAAAAGTGCTCAACAGTAAAATAGATTGTTTTCTTTAATTTTAATAATTTGTTTGCAAATCTGCGTAAAGCCCTTTTTATTGGGTATATATCCAAACGCGACTGGATGTGAGTTGTCTATAAAAAGAGGGACTTTTTTATAGGTTTATATACTGGGAACAAAAAATCTTTGGCGATTGCCAAAGATTTTTTGTTGCCCAAATTTTGGACTTGTACTCAGAGTCAAGTACAGAATTCAAAACCGATATCTACATTCAACATTCAACATTCAACATTCAACATTCAACATTCAACATTCAACATTCAACATGAAATTTAAAATCCGAACGGAAATTCAAATTTGAAAATGATGAGCTAGAATTTTAAAATGAAAAAATCGGGAATCGAAAGGAAGTTTTCTGGCAAGAAACAAAAAAGTATTTGCTTGGAAAGTAGATTTTTAAATGCTTTTGAGATTACAAGAAAAAATTTTAAAAAGTTTTTTAAAAAAGTGTTGACAGTTGAAGGCTTGTTCAACTATAATATGTTTACGGTTGAACGATTGAACATACATTCAACTATAAAAATTTTTTAAGAAATAAACGGAGGACAAAATAATGGCTAGTTGTAACGAAATGAAAAAAGGTGATCTATACGCATGCAAAGCTTGTGGCTTTGAATTTGAGGTAAAGACAGAGTGTAACTGCACGGATATCGAAGAGTGCACACCACAACATGACCACAAGTGCTGTGATTTCGAGTGCTGTGGACAACCGATGACTAAGAAATAATTTCGCATTGGAGTAAAAAGTTTAAAAAGAAGTTCTTGCTGGGAGTGGCAGGAACTTTTTTTATGAAAATAATTCCAAAATAAAATTTGAAAAGAGAGATGGATTTTTAAAATGAAATTTACAAATAATCCTTTTAAGTTCATGAATGAGCAGCTGTAAAAATTTTTTCAAAACAGTTTTAGAAAATAAAAGATTTCATTTGATGCAAATCGGTTCAAAAATTTTTTCAAACCAAATTTTAGAAATGCAAAATCATTTTCAAAATCGAAATTGGCATTTTTGTCCATTTTTCCAAATGAAAGCATCAATATTTGATTAAAAATCTTTTTTCGTCTCAAATTACGGCATTTGCTAATGTAAATCTGCAGAAAAAAATCGCAAAAAGCTATTGACAGTTGAACACACATTCAACTATAATGAAATTGACAGTTGAACACACATTCAACTATAAAAGTAAAGGGGAGCTTATGAAAAAGAAAAATACAATGAAGGAAGATAAAAATATGATTCCAAAAGAAAAAGTAAAAGCTACAAGAGCGACGAAGAAAAAAATCGACCCGGAAGAAAAAATCACCTGCTGCGGAACGGACAAGGTGCACAATGTCGTTGTGGATCAGGTGACGCAAAATATGCCGAATGATGTTTTACTTACGACTTTGTCGGAGTTCTTCAAAGTGTTTGGAGACCCGACAAGAACAAAAATTTTATGGGCATTGGAAGAGTCGGAGCTTTGCGTATGTGATTTGGGCGAGGTGCTCGGGATGACCAAGTCGGCGATTTCGCATCAGCTCAGCACATTACGAAAAGCAAATTTGGTGAAATTTAGACGAGTGGGTAAAAATGTATTTTATTCGCTCAAAGATGAACATGTGAAGACGATTTTGGAAATCGGAATGGAGCATATTCAGGAGTAGGAGGTTGTTATGAGCAAGTCAACGGACGCTCAAGCAAAAAATGTTGCACGAGCGATTGAAGGATGCGGCTGAGGCTCGGCAGGATCGATGAGAAGTTTTCTCATAGAAAAGCAGGCTAAAAAAGTGAAACAAAATGATTGCGGACATGAGCATCCACACGAGAATCATACTCATAACCATCATGCGCATGAGCACAATCATGTTCACGGTGAGCATAATCACACCCATGTGCATGGCGACGGATGCGGACATGAGCATGCGGATAACAGTCCGAAGATTTTGGTGGGGGCATTGCTGATTTTTGCATCGGGAATTGTCGTCGGCAGATTGGATTTGTCGGTTGCAGGCCTGTCTTCGAACTTGATAAAAAGTATTTTATTTATGATTTCCTATATTCTAGCCGGACATCAAACGGTGCTTCTCGCGTTTAAAAATATGGCGAAGGGCGAATTTTTTGATGAGAGCTTTCTGATGACGGTAGCGACTTTCGGAGCGATTGGAATCGGAGAGTATCCCGAGGCGGCGGCGGTAATGCTGTTCTATCAGGTCGGGGAATATTTCCAAGGCAAAGCGGTTGCGCGCTCACGCCGCTCGATTTCGGAGCTGATGGATATTCGACCGGATTTTGCGAATCTGGTTCAGGCGGACGGCAGTTTGAAGATTGTAAATCCGGAGGATTTGAAAGTCGGCGATATCATCGCGATTAAGAGCGGGGAAAAAATTCCGGTCGATGCAACGATTATCGATGGAGCGACGACCATTGACAGCAAGGCGCTGACCGGCGAATCGATTCCGGTGGAAATGAGCGTCGACGACAGATTGATGAGCGGCGCCATCAATTTGACCGGTCTTGTCAAAGCTCGAGTGGATAAAGCCTTTGGTGAATCCACCGTGAGCAGAATTTTGGAGCTGGTACAAAATGCGAGCAACAAGAAGTCGAATCAGGAGCGATTTATCACGCGCTTTTCAAAATTTTATACCCCATTTGTCGTGGCGCTTGCCGCATTGATTACCGTGATTCCTCCGCTTGTTTTTGCGGAGCCTTTCTCCAAATGGTTTTCAAGAGCGCTGATTTTCTTGGTCATCTCTTGCCCTTGTGCTTTGGTTATCTCCGTACCGCTCAGTTTCTTTGCGGGAATCGGCGGAGCGTCCAAGCGGGGAATTTTATTCAAGGGCTCAAGCTATGTCGAGCAGCTTTCTCAAGTTAAGACGATGATGATGGACAAGACGGGTACGCTGACCAAGGGGCAATTCGAAGTGGCGAATGTTTTGCCGGCGAATTCCTTTGCGGCGGATGAGCTCTTGATGCTGGCGGCTTACGCGGAGCAGAGCTCGAATCATCCGATTGCAAAATCGATCGTCAAAGAATATGTAAAAGAATCGGGCAGGGATTTGGAAGTCGGACGAGTGCGCTCGGTGGAAGAAATTTCGGGCTACGGCATTCGTGCCGTCATTGACGATGTGGTGGTGCTTGCAGGCAATCGCAAATTGATGGAGCAAAATCATATTGCCATCGACGAAATGCAAGATGGCATCACCGTCGTATATGTCGCGAGAGAAAATCAATTTGTCGGCGCGATTACAATAGAAGACAAAGTAAAGGAAGATTCCAAAGAAGCGATTGAGCAGCTCAATGAAAAAGGCGTGAGAACCATCATCCTTACGGGCGACAATCGACAGATTGCGGAGCGTGTCGGCAAAGAGCTCGGCGTTTCTCAAATCTATGCGGAGCTTCTGCCGCAGGATAAAGTTGAAAAAGTGGAATTGGAACTTATCGAAGCGCATCGAGATGTAAAGAAAAACAAAGTGGCATTCGTTGGTGACGGTATCAATGACGCGCCGGTGTTGGCAAGAGCGGATTTGGGAATCGCGATGGGCGGTATCGGCTCCGATGCAGCCATCGAAGCGGCGGATGTGGTGCTGATGACCGATGAGCCTTCCAAGATTGCGGAAGCGATTGATATTTCGAAAAAGACGATGTCGGTTGCAAAACAAAATATTATTTTTGCGCTCGGCATCAAGTTGCTCGTGATGGCATTGGGAGTTTTCGGTATCGCGAATATGTGGCTGGCGGTGTTCGCCGATGTCGGTGTTTCCATACTCGCTGTATTCAATGCGATGCGGGCATATCGAGTACGAATTGAATAAAAATCTTAAAAAAACCTGATTTAGCAAAATGCAAATCAGGTTTTTATATTATTTTTTAATTTGGTTGATTTTGTCGCCGATTTTATCCGCAACATCTTTTGCGGTGTCCATTGCTTTCTCTGCCAAGTCACCCGCATCTTTTTTTACATCCTGCGCAGTATCTTTTGCTTTTTCAGCCAGTTCGCCTGCTCCTTTTTTCACATCTTGTGCCGCATCCTTGATTGCATCTGTCGCTTTCTCCGCGGTATCTTTCAGTTTATCCATTAAATCCGACATTTCTACCTCCATTTCATAACAAAGAACGGCTTTGCGCAGACTAAGATCCGCGCCTGCCTTTTACCATATAGTATATATACCGATATTTCCTAAGCTTAATTCAAAAGTTAAAAAATTTTTTCTGAAAAAGTCGCAAATCGTTAAGAGAATGTATGGATTGTCTTTTTAATTTCTGAAGTTGTTTTGAAAAATCATCGCCGAAAATTTCCTCAATTTATATTGCCCGAGGATTTCAACATGCATGTTAAAATTCAAAAGCTGTAATAAATTTTCAGCAGCAATTCGAGACATTCAAATTGCTCTGTTACTTGTCGATTTTTTTACTCGAATAATTGAGAAGGTAGACATAGATGTCGATGATGGTGTGATACAACTCCTCGGGAATCGGAGAGCCGAGTTCCAGCTGTGTCAAAATGGTCGCCAGCGATGCGTCCTCATGCACATGAACATCATTTTTCTGTGCGACATCCAAAATCTTTTCCGCCATATAGCCCATGCCCGAGGCGACGATGATTGGTGCGGCATTGCTGTTTTCATCATATTTGAGTGCGACCGCTTTTTTGTTGAGCTCGGATTTATATAGTGACATTGATGGCATTTCTCCCTTCTTTGATTTTCGGGAACACATCAATCAAATTGATTTTTTCGGTACCCTTTTCTACATATATATTGTTTTGCTTGAGATTGTTTTTTTCGATAATCTGCGAAATATCTTTTTTGATTTCGCGAAAATCTTTATCCATTCCGTCCGGACAGAGCAATTGCAAATCCACTTTGCCATGCTGCATATTCATAATCATGTCAAAGTTGCCCAAGCCTTCGACATTGAATCGCAGATATACTCGGTTGACGCGGTCTTCTTCGCGGTAAAGGGAATGATTACCGTCGTCAGGGTCAATCCACATTTCCGAGAACAGCTGCTTGCCCGCGATTTCCGCCGGCAGAATCGTATAGATGAGCGGCATATAGACGCTTTCGTTCACGAGAATGGAGCGCGCCATATTTTCAAATGCCATTCGACTCTCGTAGCCGACCTGTCCTTTGAGACCCTTATCGATGATGGTTGCAAGCTTATCGACAAATGGATTTTGCTCATTTTGTTTGTCCGTCATCATCTTATCCAACAGTAAGGCGATTTTTTCATCGCTCGGTCCGCCGAGTCGGCTTTGGAATCCTTCATACTGTGTCAATGTTTTGAGCGCGGAAAGCACATCTTCCTTCGTGCCGCTTTCGTATCTCGAGATATTCAAAGAAAGCAGACTCATCAAATCTCTCACCTTGCCTAAGTCGTTGGTTCGGCTGATATATTTGGAAAGCAGAGGCAGAATTTCGTTCTTGAGCAGCTGCAAATTGACCGCGGTATCGCCGTTTTTAGCCTCCAAATTGAGCGCATCGCTCATCTGTGCGAGCGGAACGCCTTCCGAGCGCGGAATCGCTTTGGACAATTCCTGCAAAGTATGTGCAATTTCGCCGAGAATTCGTTGGTTGGATGCCATATCATTATATCTTTTGGCGAATTTGAGAATGTCCGCTTTAAAATCAATCGACTCGGTATGATTCATCATATCTCGCAGCATTTCAAAAAATGCGGATTTGAATCCGACTGCATTGTCGATTTGATTCTTTGCAAATTTCGCCAACTCGCCCTCATCCATTTTTATCATTTCTATGAATTCCATCAAATCTTTCGCCATGCTCGGCGAAGTTGCGCTTCCGCCGACGAGGGTTTCAAAACTTGAGCCGAATATTTCGCGCATGATGTCGCTCATCGGAATATTGTTTTGCACATTCTCCAAGAATTTATTATAGTTCGAATCATAATGCATCGCATTTTTACCGAGACTTTGACCGCCTTCGCTCTGGTCTCTCGGTGTGATTCGATTCAGATTGACCTCATTTTTAATTTGCGGGGTTTGTGAAACATTTTGATTCCCCTTAATCGTATTGTTGTAGGTCGTTGACGGCGGGGTCGTGACCTTGAGTATATTCGCCATTTTTTCACCTTTAAATTTTATCTATTATGATTTTAGTCTATTAACCGATACTTAATATATAACATGTTACACAGAAAATTACAAGGCGGTGTTTATTATGGAAACTGGAATGGACTCCATGTTGGAGATGTATTTGTTTGAAACAAATACTCTGATTGCTCAGTTGGAAGATATTTTAATATCGGCAGAAAAGGACAAAGACTTTACAGACGAGCATATCAATGAAATCTTTCGTATCATGCACACCATCAAAGGCTCTTCGGCGATGATGGATTTTGTGCCGCTTATGACGATTTCTCATAGAATAGAAGATTTATTCTTTTTTATACGCGAGAAAGGTACGATTAAGGACGAGTATCGTCGCGAGCTGTTCGATCTCGTGTTTCACTCGGTGGACTATATTATCGGAGAGATTGGCAAGCTGGAAAGCGGAGAGCCGCTCAATCCGAATATAGATAACTATGTCAAGGACATCAATAATTATTTGGAAAAAATCAGCACGGGCAAGGTTTCGGATGCGGATAAAGAAGAACCTTCCGCAGCGCAAACAATCAACGACGAGAATTTTGAAGAAGGAATCTGCGTTCATTTTGAAGAAGGCGCGGGCATGGAAAATTTGCGCGCCTATATGTTGGTGAATGCAATTCGTGAGCTTGGCATTGAGCCTATTTTTGAGCCGGCGGATGTGGAAACGAATTCGGAGACGGCGCAAACTATTTTGGAGAACGGATTTTTAATCAAGATTCGCAATGAAGAAGAAAAAAATGCGGTACAGGTTGCGATTCAAAACTCCGTAAATATTCGTGGCTATGAGTTGGTCAACCTGTTAGAGAAACAGAAAGAAGAGAAGGCGGAAGAAAAGCAGGCGCAGGGCGAGATAAATCAAAATAAAAATGCGGAACAAAAACCGACGAGCAATCCGGTGAACAATCCTGCGCATCCGGCGGGCACAAAACAGAGTTTAATCAGCGTGAATCTGAGCAAGTTGGACAAGCTGATGGCAATCGTCGGCGAGATTGTGATCACCGAGTCGATGGTAACTTCTTCGCCGGATTTGGAAGGACTCAAACTCGACAGTTTTACGAAAGCATCTCGTCAGCTTCGCAAATTGAATTCGGAGCTTCAGGATATTGCTATGTCACTTCGCATGGTTCCGGTGGCGGGCGTATTCCAAAAGATGAATCGTATCGTTCGCGATATGTGCAAAAAACTTGGAAAAGATGTGACTCTTATCATCGAAGGCGAAGATACGGAGGTTGATAAGTCGATTGTCGATAATATCGGCGACCCGATTATGCATATCGTGCGAAATTCGATGGACCATGGTATCGAATCGGTGGAAGAGCGTGAAAAAGCCGGAAAGGACAGACAGGGAACGATCGTATTGTCGGCAAGTCATACCGGAAGCGAAGTTATCATCAGCATTCAGGATGACGGAAAAGGAATCGATGTCGAGCGTATTTTGGACAAGGCGGAAAGCCGAGGCCTACTTGTAAAACCGAGAAGTGAATATACCAAGAAAGAAGCCATTTCGCTGATTATGAGCGCGGGCTTCTCCACCAACGACAATGTAACCGAATTCTCGGGCAGAGGAGTCGGCATGGATGTGGTTCGAAAAAATATCGAAGCGCTAGGCGGCTCGGTGGTGATGATGGGTGAACTCGGTGAGGGAACGACGACCTTGTTGAAGATTCCGTTGACTCTTGCCATCGTTGCGGGAATGGAAACCGCGGTGGGCGAATCCACTTTCACAATCCCTATTAACAATATCCGTCAATCGTTCAAAATTTCGGCGGATGAAGTTATCCGAAATGTCGATGGAAAAGAAATGATTAAGAAGATGGACGAATTCTTCCCGATTATCAGGCTCAATGAGCTGTATCATATCGAATCCAAATATACGAATTTGGAAGACGGTATTTTGATTTGGGTAGAGGCGGGCGACCGAGGATATTGTCTGTTCGTCGATGAGCTTATCGGCGAGCAACAGGTGGTTGTCAAGCCGTTGCCGACTTATTTGAACAACTATAACATCAAAAATTCCGGCATAGCGGGCTGTACGATTATGGGGAACGGAAACATCAGTTTGATATTGGACATCGCGAATCTGTATGCTATGTCAAACAGTATGTACTAGGAGGAATGATGGAAGAGAGAATTGAAAATGTTGTCGAAGTTCAGGAACTTGACAACCACACGGAAAAATTTCTAAACTTTCGGTCCGACGGACTGCTGTTTGGAATCAATACAAACTATGTTACCGAAATTATTACCAATGTCAAGCCGACTCGTGTACCGATGACTCCTTCTTATGTCAAAGGAATCATCAATTTGCGCGGACAGATTATTCCCATCGTGGATATTCGTTTGCGTCTCGGAAAAATGGAAATCGAATACGACGACAAGGCATGCATCGTGGTACTTGAATATGCAGGCATCGCAATCGGAATCGTCGTCGATACCGTAGTTAATGTCATTGATATCGCATTGCCGAATATCTCGCCGATGCCGGAGAACAATGCGCAGGAAATGGTCAGCGGCGTAATCAGTTTGGGTGAAAATGAAACATTGATGATATTGGACTGCGAATTGCTTATTAACCAATAGGAATTTGTGACGATATATAATAGAAGTAAATTTTTAAGAGGTATTCATGCAAGAAATTAGTAAGAGTGATTTTCTAAAGCTGACAAGCTTTGTCAAATCGAATTTCGGAATCGACCTGACCAAGAAGGAACAACTGATAGTCAGCCGATTGCAATCTACGGTGAATGAGGCAAGGTTTGGAAATTTTGAGAAATATGTAAGCTATATCACAAGCACTGCACCGAGCAGTGATGTCGATTTAATGCTGAACAAGCTGACAACGAATTATACATTTTTCTATCGGGAAGAAAATCATTTTGAATTTCTCAAAACGGTTATTCTTCCATACCTTGAGCGAACAAAAAGAAATAAAAGTTTGGCGATATGGAGTGCGGGTTGCTCCTCGGGAGAAGAGCCTTATACCATATCGATGATACTCAAGGACTACTTTGGAAAAAAATCGGGCTGGGACACGAGAGTGCTTGCAACCGATATTTCGCAAAATGTATTAACAAAAGCACAGACATCATCCTATGAAGAATCGGAGCTTAGCAATATGCCGAGTCATTGGAAGGGAAACTATTTTGAAAAGGATGTGCTCAGTGGGCGGTTTAGGGTGTCAAAGGACATCAAAGAAAATGTGATTTTCAAAACTTTTAATCTGATGGATCAAATCACATTCAAACAAAAATTCGATGTGATATTTTGTAGAAATGTGATGATATATTTTGACCAAATGACAAGAGATGCACTCGTGGAGAGATTTTACGACTACTCCAATCCCGGAGCGTATCTGTTGATTGGACATTCAGAGAGTCTCAATCGAGACAAGACGAGGTATAACTATATCACGACAGCCACATACCGCAAGCAGTAAGGGGCAATTATGGCAAGCAAAGAAATCAAAGCGATGAGTGAGATGGTCAAAGCGACACTCGAAAAGGTAGAACAAAAAAACCCAACTCAGCAAAAACCGCAGGAAAAAATCATAGGCTCATCCGCGCTTGACAATTTTGTCATTGCAATCGGTGCTTCGACGGGTGGAACGGATGCGACCACTGAAGTGGTCAAGGCGCTTCCGAAAGAGACACCGGGCATTGTTGTCGTGCAACATATGCCGGAAGGATTTACCGGGATGTATGCCAAACGATTGAATACCATTTGCCAGATGGAAGTCAAAGAAGCTGAAAACGGAGACAAAATTCAGCGCGGCCGAATTCTGATTGCGCCGGGAGGCCTCCATTTGCGCGTAGTGAAATCCGCAACGGGCGGTTTTTCCGTCACCTGCACTCCGGGCGAAAAAGTCAGCGGCCACAGACCGTCGGTTGATGCACTTTTTCAATCGGTTGCCAATGCGGTTGGGAAAAATGCGGTGGGAATCATTCTCACCGGAATGGGAAAAGATGGAGCGGAAGGATTGCTCCAGATGAAAAAAAACGGAGCGTTCACGATAGGACAAGATGAACAATCCTCGGTAGTTTATGGAATGCCGATGGCGGCTTACAATATCGGAGCGGTCACAAGGCAAGGAAGCCTAAGAGAAATTCCGGAACTTTTGAAGGGATATCTCAAACGGCTTGAGTAAGGAGCTGTTATGGAAAATATTAGCAAATTCAAAGAAGTCATTGAAGAAATGATAAGATTTTTTGAAGAATTGACCGAGCTGGAGCAGGGAAAACTCCAAGCGGTCACCGACAACAATTTAAAAGCATTGGAAGATTTTATGGCAAAGGAACAGGTGGGCATCATGCGCCTGCGTGTACTGGAAAAACGACGAGATGAAATCCAAACGAAGCTCGGACTTCAAGGACTTGCGTTTCGAGATATTATTGAAAAGCTGGAAGGTGACGATAAAGAAGAGTTGATACTTCGTTATCATAAACTGGCGGATGTGCTGATGCATTTCAACCTAGTGGCGGACAGCGCCAAGACAGCCATTGAAACAAATTTATACAGCATCGAAGCAATACTCAAAAGACTGAAAGAAAAAAACGGAACACAGAGCGCCAAAGAGGGCGGATTTTCGAGTAAAAGAGCATAAGGAGAATATATGAGATCAACATTTGCAGGTTTTACAACCGCAAGACTCGCACTACGAGCGAGCCAAAAAGCATTGGATGTAACCGGACAAAATATCGCGAATATCAATACCAACGGATACACCAGACAAAGACTTGACTTGGTGAGCCTGACCGTCGGTGCGGGCACGGATAGATACAAGTCGGAGCATAATGTAAATATCGGAAGCGGCGTACTGACTTCCGGTCTTTCTCAAATTCGAGACCCATTTTTGGATATTCGTTTTAGAAATGAAATAGCAAATGTTGGCGCCGCAGAGCAAAGACAAAATATGCTTAAAGACTTGGAAAGCATCTTTGATGAAGTGTCCAAGGAGGGAATACAAAACCAGTTGAGCGAAATCAATACCATGCTTCAAAAACTTTCTTCGGAAGTGGGCAATCAGGAGTTCGACCACATGGTCAAGGCTTCCGCGGATGTATTGACCAAGATGCTCAATCAATATGCCAATCAAATCGAAGTTGTAAAAAATGACCAGATTTACAATCTGCAGCAGGTGGAGGTGCCGAAGCTCAACGATATTTTGCAAAATATCGAGAATCTGAACAAGACGATTAAAGCAAATCATATCCACGGCAATCCGGCATTGGAACTGCTCGACCAGAGAAACTCGCTGATTGATGAGCTGGCAAGCTATATCAACATCGATGTGACGAGCAACCGAGAATATTTGACCAATGACAAAAACGGAAAATTTGTCGATACTTTGCAAATCAAAATTCGAGGAACGGATATTTCGTTGATAAATGATGATAAATCGACCAAGTTCACGGCTGAAAAAGAAACCAATCCGGGTTCTCCGAAATTCGGACAATTCAAATTCGGCATGAAGAACATCGATACGGAGCCGGCTACGACGAGAGAAGATATCTATGAAAATCTCGGAAGCGGCGCGATGAAATCCGCATTCGATATGCTTAACAAAAGCGGAGAATTCAGCGGCGATAACATTCGCGGAATCGGATATTATGAAAAAGCGTTAAATCTGTTTGCGAACAAGGTCGCGAGTACTTTCAACAATTTGAATGCACTCAAGAGATCGGACGGCACGATTGAGCAAAGATATCTTTTCGGACGCCACGACAATGACCCGGATTTGACGGGAATCACCGCGAAGAATATTAAAATTCATGAGGACTGGCAAAAAGGAAAAGTCGGAATCACCCCATCGCAATCGGGAGCAAAAACCGGAGCGAATGACAATATTTTGCGCATGATTTCTTCCATCAGCGAGAAACAAAGCTATGAAGCAAATCCGAATCAGCCGCTCTTCAAAGGAACTTATCAGGAATACTTTACGAATATCGGCTCCGTACTCGGACTGGATATCAAATCGACCAAGTCCATTATGGAGAATCATAAAACCGTAGCGAAAGAAATTGCGAATATGCGCGATTCGATTTCATCCGTTTCACTCGATGAAGAAGGAATGAATTTGCTACATTATCAAAAATCATACAATGCCGCAGCTCGATTGATGACGACGCTTGACGAAGCGGTCGGAACCATTATCAACAATATGGGTGTTGTAGGGAGGTAAGAATGAGAATATCGACTAATGCAATTTTGAGAAATTACAGCTCCAATCTGAACAAGTCGATGGGCAATCTCGACGATGCCAGACAAAAGGTAATGACTCGAAAAAACTTCAGCAAAACGGCGGAAGATCCGGCGGGAGCAACCAAGGCATTTCAGCTTCGACGAGAATATATGAAAAATGAAGACCATATCGAGAATATCAAACAGGCACAGACCCGATTCGATTCGCTCGAGTCCGGAATCATGCAGGTTTCAAAAATGGCGGAGCAAATTAATTCCGATATTTTGATTGGCATCAACGGCTCGACCAGTTTGGAGCAAAGACAGGCGATTTCAAACGGCTTTAAACAAATGCAAGAGTCGATGTTGTTGAGCCTCAATACAAAATTCGGAGACCGATTTGTTTTCGGCGGTGCCAATTCTTTGGAAGTGCCGCTCAAATTGGATGCCGACGGAGTGACACTGCGATATCATGATGTGGATGTAAGCTCCGATTTGCCGGCGGACAAACTCAAGCTGCAGGAGCTGGCAAATGAAAAGCATTATATCGACACCGGTTTCGGTTTGCAGATGGATGCAAACGGACAGGTTGTTGAAGGGACTGCGCTCAATATTTCTTTCCCGGCGATTTCCATTTTAGGATTTGGAAAAACCGCTGAAGGTACGGAGAAAAATCTGATTTCCATCATCGGTAAATTGGCGAAGGAATTTGAGCAGCCGGAGCTTGACCAAGATAAAATAAAAAAATTGACCGATGAGTTCACCAAGTCGAGGAACAAAATCATCGACACCATCACATCGGTAGGAACCATGTCCAATTTTTTATCCAAGACCGAGAGTCGTCTGATTGACGGACGCATCAACTTGAATGAAAAAATTGTAGCCATAGAAAATGTGGATATGGAACAGGCGATTTCAAACTATGAGTGGGCAAAATTTGCATACAATGCCGCACTCAAAGTCGGAACGAGCATACTCCAACCATCATTTATAGATTTTATGAAATAATCGCTGGATGGATTTGGCGAAAAAAACAAGGAGGTTTGGCAGGTGGAGCCACTGATTAGAATCACCAATGTACCCATCACGATTGAAATGAAAACCACCAATGCGCAAATTCAGCGCAAGTCAGACAATGTGGAACTCAGCATCAGTCGTACGGAGGGAGGCGGACTACGAATCGAGTCCAAGCCAATCAAATTAAGAATTGATACTTTTGAAGCGAGGAATACTATTGCACCGACAACCAAGCGGAGCATAGAGCAAGCTGCCGAAAAAGGAAAGCGTGCGGCGTATGAGGCGACAGCAAAGTTAGCGAGAGAGGGGCAAATGCTTATGGATGCAAAACTTTCAGGAGGAAAAGCCCTAGACCAAATTTTTGAAATGAGTATGGATATCCCATCAGGTGATTTTACCCTGGCGAGAATTCCGGGAGCACCACCTGAAATCAGTTGGTCAGAGCCGGACCTTCGGATTGAATACGATATGGAAAAATTGAATTTCGACTGGAGAATTCAGAAAGGTGATTTTGAATTCATTCCGGGCACCATAGAATTTTCAATCACACAAAAACCGGATGTAATTATTGAATATATCGGAAGTCCGATATATGTACCCAAGAGTGCCGACCCGAACTTTGAAGCGGAGGCATAAAGTAGCATAGGTAAAGGAGAATGCGAAAATGAAAACAAAATATTTTGGAGAGGTAACCTTCTCAAAGGACGAGGTTCTCACATTCGATCATGGAATTTTCGGATTTGAGGACAGCAAAAAATTTGCACTTATGAATTTTGAGGATGGCACGGATGCAATGGTATGCCTGCAAAGCATAGAAAATGAAGACTTAGCCTTCGTTTTAATGAATCCATTTTTCCTGATGCCAGACTACAAACCGGAACTAAAACCACAAGAAATTCGCACACTAAAGATAGACGAAAACACAAAAGGAGTGCTATACTATGTTGTGTGTGTAGTAAAGGATGAGATGATGGAAAGCACAGTAAACTTTCGCTGCCCGGTCGTGATTAACCCGGAGACCAAAAAAGCGGTACAAGTCATACTGGAGAACAACAAATATTCCTTCAAACACCCACTACATGAATTCACAAAGGGGGTATAGTATGCTAGTTCTTCAACGGAAAAAAGATGAGTCTATCGTGATTGATGGAAATATTACCATCACGATTGTGGATATCGGCAATGACCGAGTAAAGATTTCTATTGACGCACCAAGAGAAATTTCCATACTCCGCTCGGAACTTATCGAAGCAGCGAACGCAAATAAAGAGGCGGCAAGTTTGGATAACACACCGAATGTGTTTGCTTTGAATAGCTTACTGAAGAAGTAAAACAATCTTATTCCACGAGCTATCTCGTGGAATTGTTTTTTTAACTTGAATTACAAAACAGTTATACCGACCATGAAAATAAAGATTCTAAAGACGGAAAATAAGCTGAAGTGAAAAGTTTATTTCCACTTTTGCAAAGAGTGATTTAGGAGTGGCAATTAGTCTTACAGAAAGAAGCATTTTGAACTTTTTTTCTTGCCAAAAAGTGGAAATTAGTGGTACGATAAAGAGGAAGATGGCAG